>CAYVAL010000078.1:0-2862 GCA_964449395.1 uncultured Gammaproteobacteria bacterium
AAAGGCATATGAAATAACTAAGCGATTTCCTAAAAGCTGTATTTCAACAGCAGGAATACATCCTCACAATGCAAAAGAATATTCAATAGAGCTATTCTCTGAAATAAAGAATCTGCTACAAGAAGATAATGTTAAATGTATTGGCGAAACTGGTTTAGATTTTAATAGAAATTTTTCAACTCCAGACGATCAAGTAAGAAGCTTTGAAGCACATATAGAATTATCTATTGAAATTAATAAGCCTTTATTTTTGCATGAGAGAGATGCTCATAGTAAATTCGTAGAAGTGACCTCTACATATTTAAAAGATATGCCAAAGAGCATAGTTCATTGCTTTACAGGAGACTTAGAGGCTTTAACAAAGTACTTAGATATGGGCTTCTATATTGGAATTACAGGTTGGTTGTGTGATGAGAGAAGAGGTAAACATTTGGAAGAGTTAGTGCCACTAATACCTTTAGAAAAGTTGATGATAGAAACGGACGCTCCTTATTTGTTACCAAGGGATATGGGAATAGAGAACTCTTCAAGAAATGAACCAAAATATTTACAACATATAGCTAAGAAAGTAGCTAGCTTAAGAAAAGAAAGTGATGAGTTAGTTTATTCTTCTATATATATGAATTCATTAGATTTTTTTGATATATCAGTCTAATATTTCAAATATATCTTTAGACTCAAAAGGCCAGCATAATTCCTTTTCTTTGAATAGCAGTACTGGAATCTTGTCCCAATATTTATCCAAATAGAGTCTTTTTGAGTATATATCTACCTCTTCTAATTGAATCTTTTTTAAATCTATCTCGTTAAATAATAACTTAGCTTGATTGCATAAATGGCAGTCTTTTCCTGTTAAAAGCAGTAATTTATTCAAGCTACAGAACCTGAAGCCAACAACCTATCGTACTCATTACTATCTAGACCCAGTGACTCTAATATTTCTTTAGAATGCTCTCCCGCTATAGCCGGAGGTAAAAGTACCTCATTTTCTGTTCTATTAAACCGAGGTGCTGGTGCCGGTTGTGTTACTCCTTCTAATTCTATAAAAGTTTTTCTAGCAACGTTATGGGGATGTTTAGGGGCTTCACTCATATCTAAGACAGGTGCAAAACAAACATCACTTCCCTCCATGAGTTCACACCATTCGTCACGTGTCTTATCTAAAAATACCTTTTGTATAAGTTCTTTTTTATGTGCCCACGTATCTCTTTTCATTTGGTCTCCAAAGTCATCTTTAGATAATTCCGCCTTTTCACAAAGCAGTTCATAAAATTGAGGTTCAATTGACCCTATAGATATAAATTTTCCATCCTTACATTCATAAGTGTCATAGAAATGAGCTGCTCCATCCAACAGATTAGTTTGCCTTTCCAGATTCCAAAACCCTGATTGATGCATGGAGTACATCATAGTCATTAATAAAGAAGATCCATCAGTCATGGCTGCATCAATTACCTGTCCTTTACCAGAATTTTTTGTTTCCAATAGTGCTGCAACAATTCCTAGTGCGAGGAGCATACCTCCCCCTCCAAAATCTCCTATTAGATTTAATGGAGGAACAGGAGATGAATCATTCCTTCCTATAGCTGCTAAAGCTCCTGACAAAGATATGTAATTGATATCATGGCCTGCGGCATTTGCCAAAGGTCCTGTTTGCCCCCATCCTGTCATTCTTCCATATACAATCCTTTCATTTCTCTTCTGGCATACGTCTGGTCCTAGTCCGAGTCTTTCCATAACTCCAGGTCTAAAACCTTCAAACACAGCATCTGCGCTTTCAATTAATTTGAGAACTATCTCAACGCCATCTTCAGACTTAAGGTCTACGGCTATAGATTTTTTGCCTCTATTAGCCGGTTCTTCTCGTGAACCTGTTCCTGCAACTGAAGCTCTATCTACTCGTATAACTTCAGCACCGAGATCAGCTAAAATCATTCCGCAAAAAGGACCTGGTCCTATTCCGGCCATCTCAATTATCTTCAATCCTTGTAAAGGTCCCATACTAATCTCCTATAATTTTTCTTTTCCTAGCGGTTTAAAATAAAGAATTAACTGTGGTAACAATGTTAGAGCACCTAATAATGCCATAACCATAGCTAAAGATACAAAAAATCCAAAATAAACACTTGGATTGAAATTAGATGTAGAGAATACCAAGAAGCCCAGAATTATAGTGAGGGATGTATAAAACATTGCCCTTCCAATTGTTCTATGACTGTTCTTCATAGACTCTCTATACATTCCAGTATTGTTAAATTCCTTCTTAAATCTATGAATGTAATGAATTGTATTATCTACTGCCATTCCAACACTTATAGCAGCAACAGTTATTGTCATAATATCAAGTGGTATTGCAAATAGCCCCATAGTGCCTAGCACAACGGTTGCTGCTAAAAGATTAGGTATTATGCCTATAACAGATAAATACAGGGAACGGAAAAGTATCAAGAACATAAAGAAAATGATGCTAAAGACAATAATAATGGTTCCTATTTGAGAGTCGAATAAACTCTGTAGCATGTTGTTATATAAGACAGCCAAACCAGTAAGTCTAAATTGATCTTTATCGAGTTTATATTCAGTTTGAAGAGTTTCTGAAATTTTACTTAAGAGCTCATTTCTATTTAGACCTTGAGCGGATTCAATAACTCTAGCTGATATTCTGACCTGATTCTCATCATCACTTATATAGGAACTTAATAAATTATCCTTAATATCTTCCGGCAACATATTTTTTACCAAAGCTAAATCCAATTCAGATAAAGGTTCACCATCTTTTAGTTCTCTAGCAACCTTTATTCCGCTTGCAACGGATAGAACTTTCCCTATTTCTGGAAGAGAGTCTACATAATCATGTATATC
>CAYVAL010000078.1:2872-4700 GCA_964449395.1 uncultured Gammaproteobacteria bacterium
ATCTTCTAACTGACCTAAGGAAATAGTATTCCACCAGTATCCACTGTTAGGTTCGTCATCTTCGAAACCAAAATCATCATCAAAATTATCTTCCTCTCTATTTTTATCCCAGTTAAGAGGAGCATTAATAACTATATCTAAAGGAGCTGTTCCGCCTAGTTTAGTGTCTAGTAATTCCATACCTTTATAAATCTCAGTACTAGGCTTGAAATAGTCTATGAATCTATTCTCTACAGTTAATTGGTTAATACCATACAAAGAAATGGAGAAAAGAAATAAGGCTATAAGAATTATGTAATTACCAAACCTTTCTGTTAGAGAGGAGAATATTACGGTGACTCCTTTACTAAAATCTTTTGACTCCTTTCCTTGATCTGATGTGAAAAGCAGCATAAATATTGGAAATAAAATAAAAGAAAATATAAATGCAAAGAATATTCCAGCTACCATCATTTTACCGAAGTCTATAACAGGTTTTATCTCACTTACCCCTAATGAAGCAAATGCAATAATTGTAGTTAAGGCAGTGTAAAAACATGGCTTCAGCATCTGTTCAATCGTTAGAGAAATTAGTTCTGTTTTATTTAAAGAAGGATTGGACTCAAATAATTCTTGATATCTAACTATCAAATGTATGGTTAGGGAAATAGAGATGATTAATAATAAAGAAATAAAATTAGATGAAACTACTGTTACTCTCCAGTCCATCCAGCCTAAAAAACCTATAACAAAAAGAGCTATTAGCGCACTAGATACCAAAGGCATAAGCACCCAACGAACTTTCTTAAAAATTGCGCTTAAAGTAAGAACAAACATAATTAAAACACCTAAGGCAAAATATTGAAGATCGCTTTTAATAAAGCTAATCATATCTGAAGCTATCATTGCTGTTCCGCCTAAAAATAGATCTCCACTATCATCAAAGCTACTCATAACCGCTCTTGTGGTCTGTATCAAAGCATCCCTTTCTAAAGACAGCTTAGTATTGAGTGTTTTGATTTCTGTATTTATTTCTTGTAAAGCTAAATCATGAATGGGTGGTGTGTAGTTATTAGAATTAATTAAATCAAGAATTTCATAACGCTTATTGATTGCTAATTCGTATTCTTTATTATTTTCTAACAACAACTGAAGAGCTGTGTAACGTGCATCTGCATCTGTAAGAAGCTCTGTATAAAGCGGACTGTTTTTAAATTCCATCCTAGCCAGATCTTTATCTGCCTCTTCGCTCTCTATAGTTCGTAGGTTATCAGCTAATTCAGTCATGCCCATTTTTGGACTAAAAAGTAGAGGTGCATCCAGATAACTTAGAACTGATTCGACTCCATCAATTTGCTCAAAAGCACTTACCATTTCTCGAACTTTAGAAATAGTCTGTTCAGTAAATAAGTCTTCTTTTGGTTTAAAAATGATAATTAGAAAATCAGATGAAGAGTAATCGGCACTTACTTCTCGGTAGTATTTTAGATCATCATCGCTTTCAAGAACTAATGAATCCGATGACGCGTCTAGCTTAAAATTAGTAAAATTAAAAAGAGAAAAAACTAAAGCCAAAGAAAAAATTAATAAGGATATCTTAGGAGAGGATGAAAGGTATTTAGAGAGTATTTTTGACATATCTATATTTTATTTTGTTTAGCATTAGCCCCCATATGTACATGCCCTCTTTCTTCTGCTAATTCTATTTGCAGTTGTCTTTGTGCAAATCTCTCTTTATCTTTCTTGGAGGAAATATTAAAACACTTGTGACAGGACACACCCTTCCTGTAGTGTTCTGATTGAAGATCTAATTCTGTTAGGGGCCGCCTGCATCCAAAACATTGATAAT
>CAYVAL010000079.1:0-4700 GCA_964449395.1 uncultured Gammaproteobacteria bacterium
TGCTTCCTCTGCTGGAGCTGCTTCCTCTGCTGGAGCTGCTTCCTCTGCTGGAGCTGCTTCCTCTGCTGCCGCTTCTTCGGCTGGAGCTGCTTCCTCTGCTGCCGCTTCCTCTACTGGAGCTTCTTCGGCTGGTGCTTCTTCCGGTTCTTTCGCTGCTAATTTTTTAGCTAGTTTTTTTTGCCTTTTAAGATCTTTAACTGCTAATCTTTTTTCTGTTTGCTCTGGAGTTTCTTTATTCTGCTTTAAAAGATTCAACACTCTGTCACTCGGCTGTGCGCCTTGCCCTATCCAATAATCAATTCTTTCTAAATCAAGCTCTAATCTAACTTCTTGACCTGAAGCTATTGGATTATAGTATCCAACTCTCTCTACAAACCTTCCATCTCTTGGCATGCGTGAGTCAGCTACACTCACATGAAAGAAAGGTCTCTTTTTTGCTCCTGATCGAGCTAATCTAATTGTTAACATCTAATAAAAATTCTTGAGTATTGTTTAAAAAGGCGCCTATTCTAGTGCATAAGCCACCTCTTTCAAGGAAAATTTGTATCTTTATTGCTATGAACAGCACACAAATGGTTATAATGTGATCTTTAAAGTCATATTTATATTACTTGAACATACTTTTCACATCTCAGATCCTCTTAGGGATACACTAAATTGAGCGAAATACCCCTTTGGATACTTTTGGCATCAATAGCTTTTCTTGTGCTTATGTCTGCCTTTTTTTCTGGTTCAGAGACCAGCATGATGGCCATAAATCGTTATCGTCTCAAGCACCTTGTTAAAGAAAAAAATAAATCAGCAAAAAGAGTATCTAAGCTATTAGAAAGAACGGATAGACTTTTAGGTGTAATCCTAATTGGAAATAACTTTACGCATACTCTTTCAACAGCACTTGCAACTGTAGTCGCAATAAGGATTTGGAGTGACAGCGCGGTCTTGGCTGTAACAGTCTTTATGACCATAATTATGATAATTTTTGCTGAAGTAATGCCCAAGACTATCGCCGCCCTTAAACCTGAAAGCATAGCCTTTCCTTCTTCTTATTTACTTAAACCACTATCTAAAATCTTAAGTCCTTTAATAACTTTAGTAAGCTTTGTTTCTAATAATGTTACAAAATTAATTGGTATTGATTTGGATAATGCAGATAAAGATGAATTGAAGCCAGAAGAGCTAAGAACGTTACTTCAAACCTCTAGAGTACCGAAACGACAAGAAGAAATGCTGATGGGTATCTTTGATATGGATTACTTATCTGTGAATGATGTAATGATTCCAAAGAATGAAATTATAGGCATTGATCTAAATGATGAATTAGAAGATATTTTAAGACAATTACAAGATATTGATTTTACATATATACCTTGTTTTGAAGATTCAATAGACAATATCCAAGGGTTCTTGTCTTTAAACAAGAAAGCTGATTTTTTAGGGTATAAAAATCAATCAAAGCAAAACCTCAAAGAGGAGCTACAAGAACCTTTATTCGTGCCCGAAAATACTCCTTTATATAAACAATTAGCAAATTTTCAATCTTCTGGGAAAAGAGTTGGATTGATTGTTGATGAGTATGGGGATATTGAAGGGATCATTACTCTTAGAGCAATTCTAGAAGTTATTGTTGGAGAAATAACAACTGAATCAATAGAGAAAATGGATATCATGCCTCAGGCAGATGGAACATATCTAGTGGAAGGCGGCATGATGATAAGAGAGGTGAATAGAAGACTTGATTGGGAGTTGCCAACTGAAGGTCCTAAAACTTTAAGTGGCCTAATTCTTGAAGAAATCCAAACTATACCTGAAACTAATATCGGATTAACTATATCAGGGTATAGGATAGAAACTGTATTAATTAAAGATAATGTCATTAAATTAGCTAAACTAGAAAAGGTTGAAGTAATAAATGATTCAGAAGAGGAACAAGAATGATTAACGAATTTTGGAATCTTGTTGTTGAGACTTGGGAACAAGGGATACGAGGAATAGGTATAGATAATATTATTATCTGTCTAGGTATTCTTATAGGATCTCTAGTAGCTAGATCTTTAATGAACACCTATCTATTAGATAAAATAGCTAGTCTTACAGAAAAATCTGAGACGACCCTTGATGATGAAATTATTGAATCATTAAGAGGTCCTTTCGGTCTTATACCTATAGCTTTCGGCCTCTATCTAATAACATCATACCTGCCCTTCAGTGGATCATTAGATCTTTTAGCTACCAACCTAGTAAAAATGCTAGTCATTTATACTATCTTCAGTGCTTTAGCCAATTTAACTAAACCTTTATTAAATCTGTTAAGTGACAACTCCTGGTTAACACCAGCAATGACAACCTGGCTTAGCAGAGTTGCTGGAGTTTTAATCTGGATAGTAGGGATAACGATGATGCTAGACATATGGGGCATTGAAATTGGTCCAATTATAGCTGGTTTAGGCCTTTTTTCTGTAGCTGTGGCTTTAGGAGCTCAAGATATGTTTAAAAATATTATTGCAGGTATTTTTATTCTTAGTGAAAAAAGATTCCAGCCAGGTGACAGAATCAGAATAAGTGATGGCCTTCATGGAATTGTTGAGTCTATAGGATTTAGATCTACTCAAGTGAGGCTATTGGATACTTCTCCAGTTTTTGTTCCCAATACAGATCTTTCTGATTCTCAAGTGATAAACCATCAAGATATGAGCTATAGAAGAATCTTTTGGACTATTAATCTTGTGTACAGCACTAAAGCAGATCAACTTGAAAATATTTGTAAAGACATAGAGAACTATATAAACACTAGTGACAACTTTGTTCAGAATCCTGGTCAAGAAAATTTTGTTAGGGTTACTGAGCTTGGCTCAAGTTCGATCGACCTTACTATCCTCTGCTATATGAGTGTTATTGACTACACCCAATTTTCGCAAGTTAAGCAAGAGTTGATATTTAGTATCATGTCAGCTGTAGAAAATCACAATTCAGATTTTGCTTTCCCAAGCCGTTCAATCTACATTGAAAATCAAGATTCTTAAGGTTATTTCCAAATAAAACTAAGACGACGTAACTTAATTAGTTAAGTATGGGAAAACGAAGAATATCAGTAACGGGCGTCATAGGTTTATCCACCTGATTTATTATATTCTCTGATGCTAATAGAAGAGCGCGTTCATGGTCACCCATAAACTTGGCAAGCCTATAACAATCCCCATCCTCTTCAGTAACCAGTGTTTCTAATTCCTCATATTGAGGTAAATAAATATTCTTTACAGATGTTGCTATATTCTGAATCAGTTCTTGAAAAGGGATATTCTTAAAACTATCTCCTATCTGAAGACCTTGATTTCTAGAAATAGGATTTTCTTCGATTGAAAGATCTAGCTTTACCAAGGTAGGTCTCATGATTACCTTAGCCTCAGTCTCAAGTTGCAACATTGATCCAAAAATAAATAATTCATCTTTATTTTTTGCATTTTTAACCATTGATTCAAATATGATTTCTCCAGCTTGCTCAGCATGGTAAACCTCTAACAAACAGTCTTTAAATTTTTGATTCATGAATTTCCCCCAAAAAAATACTAAGTAAATGGATCTTAGTTGTAAATAACAAAAAAAAGGGGCCTTGTTGGCCCCTTCTTAAATTGTATCTCTTATAAATAGTAAGCAACACTAGAAAGTGCCACACATAAGACAAAACTTGAAATAATGACACTTCGTACAGAGGTAATAGCAGGTAACATTTTTCCCCATATAGCATTTGCTTCGATAGCAAAAATAATCGCCAAGCCGACAAGGAGACCTGTCATTTCTAAATTCGCTCCAAGAACTTGTCCTGAAGCTGGGTAATGCGCAGACGCTACCATGAAGTACAACATCCCTACAGAAAGAAGAGTATTTGTTCTAGAAGCCAATGCTGCTTTAGGTCCAGCAACAGCAGCATCTCCCTCTTTGAGTCCGATTACAACTTTCTGATTAGGCCATATAATTCCCCAGACATTCAACATCATTAAAGTGCCCATTACTGCTCCGAGAATAATTTCCAAGGTGATCTTAGCGGAAATATAATGAAGTAATGCTAGACCTGTAAGAAAAGTTAAAAAAGCTGCCCATCTAAACCACAAAAGAGCTCTTGGAGCTAACTTTGCAACGGCATCCTTTCTGGCATCTTCTTCAGCTTCCTTGAAATACTCTGTTTGAATAAAGTTAAAATAATACAAAAGACCAATCCAGGTTATACCAACCAATATGTGGCCAAACCTAAATAACATATTAAATAATTCTTCCATAAACCCTCCCTTTTAAAATTTTAATGATACCTAAATAATAATGACTTATAAATTATTTCTTTCAGACAAGAAAAAAGCCCCGAAGGGCTTTTTCTTTACATCATGCCGCCCATGCCGCCCATATCCATTCCAGGAGGCATTCCACCAGGCATTCCGCCAGCAGCTCCGCCTTCATCAGGAGCATCCGCTATCATAGCTTCAGTGGTGATCATAAGCCCAGCAACAGAACCTGCAGCTTGAAGAGCTGTTCGTGTCACTTTTGCAGGATCAAGGATTCCCATCTTGATCATATCTCCGTATTCACCAGATCCAGCATTGAAACCGAAGTTACCTTTACCGTCTTTTATCTTATCTAAGACAACTGAGGCTTCTTCACAAGCGTTATTTGTGATTTGCCTTATAGGAGCTTCCATAGCCCTTAGAGCAATA
>CAYVAL010000080.1:0-4396 GCA_964449395.1 uncultured Gammaproteobacteria bacterium
GAGCTAATGCGTGATGAATCTCAAGATGCTGAAGCATTTGCGGCTGCAGAAATACTTTTCTGGGGAAGGGTATGGAGACAATCTAAAACAAAAGAAGAAGTTGTTACATCATGGAATCACCTTCTTAGAATCATTAAACATAATAACTATCAAGGCATTGCCTCGTATGAGGATGGTAAGAAATCAATGGAAGGTGAAGACGAAAGAGTAGATTTGTCCGTTATGGAAAGAATACTTGAGCTTATTGAGGAAGGACTAAGTCCTGAAGAGATAATTATGAGAGGGTTCAGTTTTGAAAAAGTTACCGAGGCCATAAAAAATGGCGCATAATAAAGCTACTCTTCCTGAAAAAATTTGTTTGAACTGTAACCGACCTTTTTCTTGGAGAAAAAAATGGGAACGCAGTTGGAACGAAGTAAAGTTCTGCAGCAAAAAATGCAAAGGAGACTATAAGTGAATAAAATTGAAAAAATTGTATTAACTATATTGGCAGTTGAGCATTTGGGCTTTGGCCTCTATGGTCTTTATGATCCTAATTCCATTGCAGAATTAACTGGTTACATTCTCAATAGTGAATTTGCTCTATCAGAAATAAGAGCTTATTACACATTGATATCTGCACTTGGTTTTATGGCATTGTTAGCAATATTCATTCAATCCATCGTGAGACAAACTTATATTCTTTATGCTTTTATGTTTGGCTGCATACTCTCAGGGCGAATATTCAACTACCTTCTCACAGATGAGCTAGTTACTTCAATAATCGTTGCTATGGCTGCAGAGGTTTTGGTAGTTGGGTTGTCTTTGTGGCGCCTAATTGCTTTAAGACAAGAAACCAAATTAGAAATCTAAATGGGTTCAAACACAATCACCTTAATTTTTTGCTTGGGAGGTTTAACTTTTTTAGCAAATTGGATTTACATTTTATCTGTTTATGTAAAAGACAAAGGTATAACCCTGGATACAACGGGTAAACTTTTTAAGTACATCCTATTTTGCTTGATAACTTCTAGCATAGGAGTTCTCTTTACGGGAATAATATTTGTTTCAGCTTTGATGGTTGCGCATGGATAAACACGTTATAGCAATAGGAGGAGGGGGCTTTGGTCGCAATCCGGGTGATGGGTGCATTGAACAATACATCTTGGATCAGACAGGAAAGACAGAACCTAATATTTGTTTCATACCAACAGCAACAGGCGACAACGATGCTTATAAAGTAAATTATTATTCAACATTCTCAAAGTTAAGTTGTAATCCTGTGCATTTAGATTTCTTTCACAGAACTCCAGACTTAGAAAAATTAATTCCCGAACAAGATGCAATTTTTGTTGGTGGCGGGAACACTAAAAGCATGTTGGCTGTTTGGCGAGATTGGGGTTTAGATAAGCTGTTACAAACCGCTTATGACAATGGAACAGTTATGAGTGGAGTAAGTGCTGGTGCAAATTGTTGGTTTGAACGAGCTGTAGTTGATTCATGGGCTGAAGACCTAAAAGTAATTGATTGTTTGGGATTCTTGGAAGGCAATTATTGTCCTCATTATGATGAGGAGCCTCAGAGAAGGCCTTCAGTTAAAAAATTTCTTGAGGAAGGGGTTTTTGATTCTTGTTATGCATCAGAGGGTAATGCTGCTCTGCACATAAAAAATAACAATGACTTTCTCTCAATAGATTTTGGAGATGATAAGAACTCCTATAAGGTTTCATTAACTGGCGATCTTGTTAACGAAGAAGCTTTTACAACACTATCAATAAGGCCTTAAAAAAATTAAAAGTAATCTCTGCAAAATGCAATTGTCCTGTTAGAATGCTCTCGTTCTATGGACCGGTAGTTCAGTTTGGTTAGAACGCCGCCCTGTCACGGCGGAGGTCGCGAGTTCGAGTCTCGTCCGGTCCGCCATTTCATGTCTTTCTATAAATTTCCTCTATAATGAAGTAAGGTGATATTCAAATGAAATGGTCTTATACAAATGGCAAGTTAAATGTCAGTTCCGATGACAAGGATCAGCAATTCCTTCTTCAAGAGCTGATTGAAGAAGCATCTCGACATCAAATTTATAAAAAGAAAATAGTTTCTCTTTTTATCATAATTTCTTTGATACTTTTTTTTATGCAGAGTTATGGGGGAGAGCTACCAGCTGACGCTTCAATATATTTTTATATTGGCTACTTCTCAACTCCTCTTATGATCTCAGGATTAATTGCATCCTTAGTCTATGTTTTAATGAGGAGGCCACCCAGGCAGGTTAGAAAACTAAATAAATATTTTAAAGATCAATAGAAGGTTCTTGCGGATCCACCATCAACTTGCACTGCCAATCCAGTCATATAATCTGATTTTTCAGAAGCTAAGAATGTTATTAGACCTGCTAAGTCTTCTGCTTGACCAACCCTTTTCATGGGAATAGCTTCTGCCAAAGAGTTTTCAATTTCTTCCTTTTTTAAACCAGAAGCATTGGATTGAGATTCAAGTATAGCTTCAACACGTTCTGTTTTTGTGTAACCTGGGCAGACGGTATTTACCGTTATCCCGTATGGGCCAACTTCATCTGATAAAGCTTTCGCCCATCCCAGCACTCCCATTCTTAAGCTATTCGATAAGAATAACCCTTTAACTGGCGTTTTTACAGATACAGAAGATATATTAATAATTCTGCCCCAGCCATTTTCTTTCATTGAGGGTATGGCTAATTTTGAAAGGCGTAAACATGACATCATTGTTGAATTGAAGGCATCTTGCCAATCTTTATCGGTTAATTCTTCAAAAGTACTAGGTGGCGGACCACCAGTATTATTTACTAAAATATCAATAGAACCTAAGTTGTTAGTGGCATCTTCATAGAATCTTTCAATATTTTCAGGTAAGTCTAAATCTACTTCGTAAGCAAATACCTTTACTTTATTTCCTGTTCTTTTAATTATCTCGTCTTTAGTTCTATCAATTTTCTTTTGATCTCTGGAGCATATGGCAAGATTGACTCCTTCTAATGCGAGATTTATCGCAGCAGCTTTACCCAACCCTTGGCTGGAAGCGCAAACAATTGCATTTTTGTTTATTAGTTTTAAATCCATTTTTAAAAATATAAGTTTTGTATCAAATTATTGTAATAATTGAGTATCATAATCCACCTATAAACTTGAGGGGGTATTTATGTTTGGTTTTAATTTTAAAGGGATTTTCTTTTGCCTAATATTTTTTAGTATTTCTCTATTCTCAAATTCCTATGAAGCTTCTGTTTCAGGTATGTCACATGAGAGGCTTCAAAAAATTGCTCCTACTTTAAGTGACCTCTATTTAAAGAATGGTAAATTTCCTGGTTTTGTATCCGCAGTGGCTAGAAAGGGAAAAGTTGTCCATTACGAGACGGTTGGTTTTGCAGATGTTGAGACCGGTGAAAGCTTAAAGAAAGATTCACTCTTTAGAATCTATTCAATGAGCAAACCAATAACCGGAGTTGCTCTTATGATCCTTTTAGAAGAAGGAAAGGTGAGACTAAACGATCCAGTTTCTCTCTACATCCCTGAGTTTGCAGAAACAAAAGTACTAGTTGTAAACGATGACGGAACTACTGAGCTAGTTGAACAAACTAAGAAAATGACTTTAAGAGATTTAGCTACCCACACTTCTGGTTTAGCGTATGACTTTACTGCCAATAAACAGTTAGCAAAGATTTATAGAGAAAAAAAATTAAGCCCTTATTTTTCGGTAAGTAATATTACTAAAGAAAGTTTAGCTTCAGGTATGTTGACTGCAGATAAACCATTTAAAGATATATGTAATTTTGCAGAGACTTTAGCTAAAGAGGCTCCTTTAATGCATCAACCAGGTGCAAACTATACTTATTCAGTGGGGATGGATGTACTTGGATGCATAGTTGAAAGAGCTTCAGGAAAGAGGTTTGATAAATTTCTTGAAGAAAAGATATTTATTCCTTTAAACATGAAGGATACTTTTTTTTCTATTCCTGAATCAAAGCGTGACAGGTTCACTAGTCTGTATGCAAATATTACAGACTTCAGACAATATTTTCCTGATCTAGATGCCAGCCTTCCCAAAGAACTCACTATGTTGCGTGTGGAAAGCAAACAAAGAAGTGCTTACTACGAAGAAGCAACTGTTTTCGATGGCGGTTCGGGTTTAGTATCTTCTACTGAGGATTATCTTAAATTTGCTCAAATGCTATTAAATGGTGGAAAGCTTGGTGATCAAAGGATAATTAGTAGAAAGTCGGTTGAATTGATGTCGGGCAATCATTTATCCGATGCTTTTGGTTCTGATGCATACTTAGAAACAGCTGGCGGATACAGGCGTGGAGCGGGGATAGGTCTAACGGTTGGACTTTTAACTGATCCAGCGCTAGCAGGTCAATATGGCTCTAAAGGAATGTTTTTTT
>CAYVAL010000081.1:0-4370 GCA_964449395.1 uncultured Gammaproteobacteria bacterium
GAATACGATACTTTTGGTGTGGGTCACTCCAGTACCTCAATAAGTGCAGCACTTGGAATGATAACAGCTGCTGAAAAGAAAAATGAAAATAGGCACGTAACTGCTGTAATAGGTGATGGAGCAATGACGGCAGGTATGGCATACGAAGCTCTGGCGCATGCAGGCTCGATAGATAAAAATCTTTTAGTGATCTTAAATGATAATCAAATGTCTATTTCTGAGAATATAGGGGGTCTGAGAAATTATCTTGCACGTATCTGGGCAAGTAAAACATACAATCGAATCAGAGAAAGTGGTAAGAATGTCTTAACTTATGTCCCTGGAGCTAAAGAATTTGCTAGAAAAGCTGAAATTCATGCAAAAGGCATGGTTGCTCCAGGATCGCTATTTGAGGAATTGGGATTTGAGTACTTTGGACCAGTTGATGGCCATGATTCAAATAATCTAATCAATATATTGGATGATTTAAAACATATTAATGGGCCAAAGTTTCTTCATGTAATCACTACCAAAGGCAAAGGTTTTGCTCCTGCTGAAGATGATCCGGTAGGATTTCATGCAATAAACAAAATCAAACAAGAGGACCTGCCTAGCCATGACACCTCAAAGCCCAAAAGTCCCTCCTATTCACAAATATTTGGTGAGTGGTTATCTTTTAAAGCTCAAAATGATCCAAAACTTGTAGCCATTACTCCTGCTATGGGCGAAGGCTCAGGAATGATAGAGTTTTCTAAAAAATTTCCTGATCAATACTATGACGTAGCTATAGCAGAACAACATAGCGTAAGTTTTGCTGCCGGATTGGCTTGTGAAGGTATGAAGCCTGTAGTTGCAATATATAGCACTTTCTTGCAGAGAGCTTATGATCAATTAATACATGATGTTGCTTTACAGGATCTAGATATACTGTTTGCTTTAGATAGAGCTGGTCTAGTAGGTTTAGATGGAGCAACACATCAAGGTGCCTTCGATTTATCTTATATTAGATGTATTCCTAATATGGTTATTATGGCTCCTTCAGATGAGTCCTTAGCTTGGAAAATGTTTAATACTGGTTATGACCATCCAGGTCCTGTTGCAGTCAGATACCCTAGAGGAACTGGTATGGGGACTGCTTACTTAGAAAATGAGGACACTATAGAAATCGGTAAGAGCTTAACTGTTTTAAATTCAGAAGAGAAAGAGGTCATTATTCTTTCTTTTGGTAGTTTGCTTGAATCTGCTCTACAAGTCGGTAAAAAAATTAACGCCAGAGTTGTTGATATGCGGTTTATTAAACCGATAGACAAGGAGCTCTTAGAAGAAATTAAGGATGCTTATAAATTGATAGTGACACTAGAAGATAATGTTGTAGCAGGAGGGGCTGGGTCGGCTGTTAATGAGCAACTTCTAAAATTGAACTCCAGTGCAAAAATACTTAATTTAGGTCTTCCTGATGAATTTATAGAGCACGGAGATCAAGAACAACAAAAAATTCTTAATGGGTTGGATGGTAATGGAGTTGAGAAATCTATTCTAGAAAAGCTTAAGTTAATCTGAGTCACCTAACATATGGCCCATAAATTCAGCTTTTATCTTAAGGTAGTTTTCATTATATTTATTAGGTTCAATCTTAATTGAAACTCTTTCAGTAACTTCGATACCAACATCTTCCAAACCTTTAATTTTAGCTGGGTTATTAGTCATTAATCTAACAGAGGAAACTCCGACTGAAGCTAATATCTCTTTACAATATGAATAGTCTCTTTCATCAGCAGCAAAGCCTAGTGCCTCATTTGCCTCGATAGTATTTAAACCTTTATCTTGTAATTCATATGCTCTTATTTTATTCACAAGGCCTATGCCTCTTCCCTCTTGAGCCATATAAATGATCATGCCCTTTCCCTCATTTGCTATATTTTCTAGGGCTTTTGCAAGTTGAGATCCACAATCGCATTTGAGACTGTAAAGAGTATCACCGGTTAAGCATTGTGAATGAATTCTAAGGAGGACATTATCTGAGAGCTCTCCAAGATAAAGCAGTAAATGTTCTTCATCTAACTTCTCATCCTTGTAAGCTATAACGGAGAACTCTCCCCAATGAGTTGGTAGTTTAGCTTGAGCTATTTTTTGTATCGTCATGATTTAAAGGTGGGTATTCTATAGCAGAATTTGAATATCTACTGAAAAAAAGTCGATAAAAATATAACTAAAAATGCAGAATAAAATCCGGCTATTGCATCATCAATCATTACATTAAAAGCTCCATGCTTGCTATCAAAAAACTTGATACCTAATGGCTTCCATATATCAAATAATCGAAATAAAAAGAAAGATATAACAAGCCAAAATAATGTATTTTCTAAGAATGCTACAGGTAAGCAAGCAATCCAAAGCCCGACAAACTCATCCCAAACAAAGCTACTGGGATCATTATCCTCTTTCACAGTCTTCGGATAAATATAGAGTCCCAGTAAAAATGAGCTTAAGACAAATAAAGCAAATAGAAAATTATCAAACCAAGAAATTAAATTACCTTCAAAGAAAAAATAGTAAATTATTAATGCAAACAGACTTCCAATGGTCCCCGGTGCCACTGGAGACAGGCCCGAGCCAAAACCTAAAGATATCCAAGAGAGAGGATTTTTTAGTTTCATTTCAAAAGTGCTTATAACCTGAATTAAGTTCTATTCTAGTATTTGTGCTGTCATATAAAACTAATTCTTTAGATGACATTATTCTTCCAATTGCAGTAATCGGTATATCTAACTTTTTAGATACATTCATTAGTTGCTCGTGTTTATTTTCATCTGCAGTAAAACATAATTCATAATCGTCACCCGAATTTATGAGTTGTAGAGTTTTTTCAGTACTTGGTGTCGGTATCTTATCAAGAAAAATTTCAGCCCCTAGGTTACTGGACTGACAAATAAGATTAACATCCTGTAATAGGCCATCTGAAATATCAATAGCTGCACTAGCTATACCTACTAATTCCAATCCTAGCTTTATCTTTGCTTCAGGACGAAGATAAGAAAGAGTATTTTGATTTGAAGAGAATGTTTTCTTAAATTCATTTAGACCAAGAAATGCTTTACCGATCACACCGCTGACAAATACTAACTGACCTGCTTTTGCATTAGACCTCAAAATTGCCTTCCCTGTGTTTACCTCACCCATAACTTGAACCGTAATAGAAAGAGTTCCTTTTGTGGTATCTCCGCCTATCAAAGGAATCCTGTATTCATCAGAAAATGTTTGTAGACCTGTTGCAAAGCCTCGCAACCAATGTTCATCAACTTCAGGAATAGTTAAGGCAATGGAATACCATTTCGGTCTAGCACCACAAGCAGCTAAATCACTAAGAGCTACGACACAAGACCTATAGGCAATATCTTCAGAAGACATGGAACTAAGAAAATGGACACCTTCTATAGAAGTATCCAATGAATTTATTTGTTGAGTATTATGATTGGATGAGATGACAGAGGCATCATCACCTACTGAATTTTCTACATTGTGCTCGGCCAAAAAGGCCGAGCCAATGTTAGAAAAATATTTTTGAATTAATAAAAATTCGTCCAAGGCTTTATCCTTAGACAAGTCTTTATTACTCAGGGATGGACTCAAATAATCCAGTAGCTCCCATTCCGCCACCGACGCACATAGTAACTATTCCGTACTTGCCGCCTTGACGTCTAAGTTCCCTGGTTAAATGCCCTACCTGTCTTGAACCAGTCATACCAAAAGGATGACCAATAGCAATCGAACCACCATTCACATTTAACTTTTCTTCAGGAAGTCCAAGTTGGTCTCTTATGTAAACTACTTGAGAAGCAAAAGCTTCGTTGAGTTCCCATAAATCGATATCATCTACAGTAAGACCAGCTGATTCTAAAAGTTTTGGTATAGAAAATACCGGACCGATTCCCATCTCATCAGGCTGACAACCTACAGTCGTAAAACCTCTGAAGTAAGCTAAAGGCTTAAGACCTAGCTCATTAGCCTTTTCTTCACTCATGATAAGAGTAACTGAAGCTCCATCAGATAACTGAGAAGAGTTTCCAGCAGTTACAGAGCCACCTTCTGGGTTAAATACCGGGTTAAGACTTGATAAACCATCCAAAGTTGTTTCAGGTCGGTTGCAATCGTCTCTGTCTACAGTGACATCGACTTCTTTTTCTGCACCAGTTTCTTTATTCTTTAGGATCATTTTGGTATCCATAGGAATGATCTCATCATCGTAAAGACCTGCATCTTGTGCTGCAGCGCATCTTTGTTGGCTAGATAATGCATACTCATCTTGAGCTTCTCTAGAGACATTATATCTATCGGCAACAGCTTCAGCTGTTGTTCCCATTGCATGGTATATACCAGGGACTTCTTCAGCT
>CAYVAL010000082.1:0-4279 GCA_964449395.1 uncultured Gammaproteobacteria bacterium
CGCTAAAGGCTGCGGCAAGAAAAAGAGGTGAAGATATCATCGACTTTGGGATGGGTAACCCTGACCAATCAACCCCAAATGAAATTGTTGAAAAATTAAGGGAAGCATCTCTTGATGGAAGTACGCATAGGTATTCTCAATCAAAAGGTATTCCTAGACTTAGAAAGTCAATTTGCGACTGGTACGAGCGGAATTATCAGGTTGAATTAGACCCTGAAAGCGAAGCTGTTGTAACTATGGGCTCAAAAGAAGGCCTGGGTCATCTAGCTCTTGCTACATTAGATAAAGGTGATGCTGTGCTAGTTCCAAACCCTTCGTATCCAATCCATCCCTATGGATTTGTAATTGCGGGTGCAGATATTAGGCATGTTCCAATTGGAGAAGGAATAGACTTCTTTTCAGAACTGGAGTCTGCAATGACCAATTCCTTTCCAAAGCCTAAAATGCTGGTTTTAAATTTCCCAGGAAACCCTTCTACCGAGTGTGTGGAGTTAGATTTCTTTGAAAAAATAGTTGCTTTTGCCAAAGAACATAAAATATGGGTGATCCAAGATTTAGCTTATGCCGATATATGTTTTGATGGCTATAAAGCCCCCTCCATCCTTCAAGTAAAAGGGGCTAAAGAAGTGGCAGTAGAATTTTTTACACTATCTAAGAGTTATAACATGCCTGGTTGGAGGGTTGGGTTTTGTTGTGGAAATAAGGACTTATTGTCCGCTCTATCTAGGATTAAGTCTTATTTTGATTATGGGTTATTCACTCCAATTCAAGTGGCAGCAATTAAAGCTCTTGATCATGGAGATGAATATGTTGAATCCATAAGAGTAATGTATCAATCAAGAAGAGATGTACTTATTAAAGGCCTTAATGACGCTGGTTGGAACATAGAAAGTCCAAAGGCCACTATGTTTATTTGGGCAAAAATACCTCCCTCGCACAAACATCTTGGGTCGTTGGAGTTTAGTAAACAGTTACTTTCCGAGGCTAAGGTTGCTGTATCACCTGGAGTAGGTTTTGGAAGTTATGGCGAAGGATATGTTAGGTTTTCATTAATTGAAAATGAACATAGGTCTAGACAAGCCATAAGGAATATCAAGAAGTTTCTTGCTCATTCAACCAATGTTCAAGCAATAAATTAATGAAATCTTTAAAAATTGGCGTTTGTGGCGTTGGAAATGTTGGCGGCGCGGTATTGGATAATTTAACCAATGCACCCGATATTGTTAGAGATAATGGTGGAGTAAATATAGAAGTTTCTCAAGTTGGAGCTAGAAAGGGCAAATCAGTTGTACCTTTTGATTTAGACGTTACAACTAATCTTATGGATGTTGCGGCCAATTCAGATATCGACGTTCTGGTTGAATTGATTGGAGGATGTGATTTAGCAAAAGATTTAGTAGAAGAATCTATTAGAAAGGGTAAAAATGTTGTTACCGCTAATAAGGCATTAATTTCTACTCATGGAGATGAACTATTTCAGCTAGCTAAAGATTATGGTGTCCAGATTGGATTTGAAGCTTCAGTGGCCGGCGGCACTCCTGTTATAAAAGCTTTAAGAGAGGGTTTGGTGGCAAATAAAGTTAACTGGTTTGCTGGTATCTTGAATGGCACAACTAATTTTATTCTTTCAAAGATGTCTGACGATAACTCCTCATTTGAAGATGCACTAAAAGAAGCCCAAGATTTATGTCTGGCTGAATCAGACCCAACTATGGATGTGGATGGTACTGATGCAGCGCAAAAGGCTTCTATACTTTCTGCATTAGCATTTAATACTCCTTTTGATTTTCGATCGGTATCGTACGATGGCATCGAGTCAGTCTCTTCGGATGATATCTTATACGCAGAAGAGCTAGGATACTCGATCAAGCATATAGCTTACGGATCAATAGAAGGTGATGAGGTTCATGTAAGCGCGTATCCTACATTCGTTTCAAACGATCAACTTTTATCGCAAGTTGGTCAGCAAATGAACGCTTTAGAAATATCCTGTGATGGCATTGGTTCAACTGTCTATTATGGCCCGGGAGCAGGTCCTAAACCTACAGCTTCTGCTGTCATAGCTGACTTAGTAGATATTGCCAATGGAGGATGGCCTGAAACAGGAAGAGCGGTTACAAAAAATAAGTTATCAAAAGAAGGCAAACAGGAATTTGCAAGGTATTTCAATTTAGAGGTCAAAAATGAAGCAGGCGCTATAGCTAAAGTATCAGCTTTGTTTGCTGCTAGTGATATAAGTATAGAAGCATTAATACAAAAAGAATCTAAACAGAATAATCAAGAACAATCTCATGTCCCAGTAATAATTATTACTGGTCCTTTATCCGATTTAAATGCTCTTCAGATGACAGAAAACCTTGGTTCGGTTGAAGAAATCACTAACTCTGTAAAACAATTTAGAATCCACAATGCTATATAAAAGTACCAGAGGAGAAAGTCCTCTAGTGCCTTTCTCTGAAGTTTTACTTGGAGGTTTGGCTCCTGATGGTGGGCTGTATATGCCTGAAAATTTTCCTAAATTTTCTCTTCAAGAGATAGAAAGTTGGTCTGAATTACCTTTCTATCAGCTAGCACATAAAGTGTTATATCCATTTGTTCAAGAAGAGATAAGCGAAACAGTCTTTACTGACTTACTGAAAGAGGCCTATGAAACTTTTGATGAGAAAGACGTAGTTAATCTTCATAAATTAGAAGAAAACAGGTGGGTTTTAGAATTATTTCATGGACCTACATTGGCCTTTAAAGATGTTGCTATGCAACTTCTGGGGGTTCTGCTTAATCATTTTGCTAAGGAGAGGGGAGAGAAAATTGTAGTTCTTGGTGCCACATCAGGTGACACGGGTGCTGCAGCTATTTCTGCCTGCTCAAGACATCAGAATGTGGAAGTTTATATTTTGTATCCTCACGAAAAAGTAACTGAATTTCAAAGAAAACAGATGACTACTACACAGTCTAAAAATGTTTTCCCTCTAGCAATAGAAAGTGACTTTGATGGCTGTCAAAATATAGTAAAACAGATGTTCTTAGATAAGGAATTACATAATGATAACGTAAGATTTATAGCTGCTAATTCTATAAATTGGGCTAGATGCATGACCCAGTCTGTTTACTTTTTTTGGACTTATTTAAAATTACCTGAACTAAAAAGAGACATAACCTTTTCAATCCCGTCTGGTAATTTTGGTCATGCGTATGCTGGATGGACAGCAAAAAAAATGGGCTTGCCGATAGATAAATTACTTATTGCAACTAATACTAATGATGTTTTACATCAAACATTCTCAACAAATAATTATGCTAAAACAAATGTTGTTCAAACATTGGCGCCTAGCATGGATATTTCTGTAGCCAGTAATTTTGAACGACTTCTTTATAATCTATATGATGATGACTCTTCGTTGCTAGCAAAGAATATGCGTTCATTTCCAGAAAGATCTATAGATATACCCGAAGATAAACAAGAGCTCATTTCCAATTTTTTTAAGAGTTTTAAAAGTAATGACCAAGAGATACTTGCACAGATTAATGAGACACATTCAAAAACCGGGTACATATTAGATCCACATACAGCTACTGGCGTTAGGGCAAGTGATGTTATCTCCATTGATAATCCTGTAATAACTATGGGCACAGCACACCCTGCTAAATTCACTGACGCTATAGAGAAAGCTATTCCTGATTATAAATCTCCTATTCCAGCAAAGGTGGAAATGGCATTCATGCAAGAAGAGCAATTTAGTATTCTTGCGGATAATTATGATGAAATAAAAAAATTTATTCTTACCAATGCTTTATAAAGAATGTTAGAAATTACGTCATTAAATGAAGATTTAAAAGATCAATCTAAAAGAATAGAAGATCTAAGGGGGTATCTTTGACGTTGAGAACAAAGAAACTAAGCTTAGTGAGATTATTCAAAAATTAAGCAATCCAGAAATCTGGGAAGACCCAAAAAAAGCTCAAGAATTAAATAAAGAAAAAGTTCACCTTGAAAGGGAGCTATCTAGATTTAATGAACTTGAAAGTTCAATTCAAGATTCTATAGAGTTAGCTGAAATAGCTATCGAAGAAGAAGATAACTCAGCTATTGCAGAGATATCTGAAGAAATTTTAAAAAATGCAGTTGCTTTGACTGATTTAGAATTTGTAAGAATGTTTTCAAATAAGATGGATCCAAATAATGCTTACTTAGACATTCAGTCGGGATCCGGTGGAACTGAAGCTCAAGATTGGGCAGAGATGTTAATGCGCATGTATTTAAAATGGGGCGAATCAAAAG
>CAYVAL010000083.1:0-4277 GCA_964449395.1 uncultured Gammaproteobacteria bacterium
AAATGTTAAGGGGTGCTAATAAAAAGTGCTGCTTAGGAATGATGGATAAAGCTGAAGTGGATGATGATATTACTTATCTTGTTTTGGCTCTAATGATGATGGAGCAGCATGGAATTGATCTTACTACAGATGACGTAGCTAGATCTTGGATTAATTTATTGCCAGTAGGGGCTACATTTACTGCCGAAAGGGATTCTTATCTAAAGTTAATTGAAAAATCTAATATGGCCTACCAATTTGGTGGCCCTAGAAGCTTTGATTTTGAAGAAATCAATGATGGAGAGTATAACGATTGGATAGGTGCACAAATTAGAATTGATATGTATGGTTGGGTCTTGCCTGGAAAACCTAAACTTGCAGCTGAATTAGCTAGAAGAGATGCTAGTCTCTCGCATAGAGATTGCGCCGTAGAGGCTTCAGCTTATATTGCTGCTCTTTGCGCATTGATTCCTGTCTCTAGTACCAGGGAGGCGGCAGTTTTATCGGCTTTAGAGCTTATAGACTCTGAATCAGATGCTTATAAGGCAGTAGAAATTGGGATTCAAAATAAAAATCAACCAGCCACTAATCTTCATGAATATTATGGTGACATGTCGCCTGTTCACAGCTTGAACAATTTAGCTGTGGTTGTTTGGGCTTTTCTGTCTTTTCAAGATTCTTTTGATGAAGCTATTGGAGAGACTATATGTTGTGGATGGGATACTGACTGTACCGGTGCAACTGTAGGAGGGCTGCTAGGCTTAGCTCAAGGTTCTATCCCCTCTAGTTGGACAGATCCTTGGCAGGGAAGAGTTCTAACTGCTATTGCTGGAGTTGGTGAGCTTGATTTAGAACAATTGGTTCAAAGAACTTGCACCTTAGTTGATAAATTTTCTTCTTCAACTGAACTAAGTTAGATCTTATGTCTTCTTCCATATCTGTCTTCGGCAGTATAAATATGGATTTGGTTATATTCAGCCAAGACAAGCCTTCTGAGGGGGAGACTATATTTGGAACTAGTTTTCATACTTTTCAGGGAGGAAAGGGAGCCAATCAAGCAGTTGCAGCATCTAGGTTGGGAGTCGACGTTTCCTTTATAGGTAAAATTGGTGCTGATGTATTTGGTAAGCAACTTAGAGAGAATCTGATAGAAGAAAATATAAATGTTGAATATCTTGAAGAACATGATGGCGAATCAGGTGTTGCTTTTATTAATGTTTTTGAGAAGACATCTGAAAATCAAATCATCGTGGTTCCGGGTGCAAATTCTTATGTTGAATCAAGCCAAGTACCTCAGGAGTTATTAAGTACAACTGACATTTTGATCTCCCAGTTAGAGATTTCACCAAATCAAATTGAGCAATTATTCTCTAGAGCAGGCAATCATGATTGCTTTAGGATCTTAAATGCTGCTCCCATTATTTCGTTTAAAGAGAATCTTATTTTGGAAACAGACCTGCTGGTAGTGAACGAATTAGAATTAGAAAGCCTAAGTGGTTATGGCATAGATAAAGAAAACCTTGATTCCGTGGTGATTGCCACTAAAAGCTTAAATCTAAAAGACTCGCAATCTATTGTTGTTACTTTAGGTGCTAAAGGCGCTTATGTTAAGAATGGTAAAAAAGATGAATTTATAACAGGACATAAAGTCAGTACCCTAGACACCACAGGGTCTGGAGATTGCTTCATAGGTGCCCTGGCAAGTAATTATTTGGAAAAAGAAAATTTATTTGAGTCGGTTCATTTTGCTAACAAAGCTGCTGCTCTTTCTACAACAAAAAAAGGAACATCTAACTCAATGCCTACTAAAGATGAAGTTGTAAAATTTATGCAAACCACTTAATCTTTGTATATATAGGGGGAGCAATGAGTAAAAATTTCAACATAGAAATCGAATACAAGCATGTGCCGAGATTAGAGTCAGGGTCTGACGAAAGTATCTCTTATCTTGAGGAGCATGGTTATGCAGTTATAAAGAATGCTTTGTCTTCTGATGAAGCAGAGAAAACCTTAGGACTTTTGTGGGACTATTTAGAAGGACTTGGGACGGGAATAGATAGGAATAATACCTCTACTTGGGGAGATGATAGGTGGCCAACATGCGCACATGGAGGCATTATGCCTAGTTACGGGATAGGGCATTCCGAAGCACAATGGTTTCTTAGAGGCGTTCCCAATGTTAAAAAAGCATTCGCTAAAATTTGGGATACAGATGAATTGCTCACAAGTTTTGATGGTGTTTCACTATGGCGACCATGGAATATAAATCCTGAATGGAAGACTGAATCTGGTCAGTCTTGGTTTCATATTGATCAACATCCCATTTCGAAACCAGGTAAGCAATGTATTCAAGGACTGGTTAATTTATTACCTACTTCCAGAGAAATTGGCGGTAATGTAATTATTCCTGGTTCTCATAAGTTCTTTGAAAACCTTCCGAACGAATATGAAGAGAGACTTTCAAGGTTACCTTTAGATATTGATCACTTTCGTTTCCCAAATGATGATCCTAAGCTTTCTTCTTCAAAAGCAGTCATGTGTCATATGGAACCTGGAGATTTACTTCTATGGGATTCTAGGACGATTCATTGCAGTAACTCAGGGTCTGAGCTTGACCAAGACACAACAGGTCTAATTAGGGCGGCTTCATTGATTTGCATGATGCCAAAGAACTTATCAAGTGAAGATATTCTTGAAAAAAGAAGAGAGGCTGTAGAGAAACTAATATCTACGACGAACTGGACCAATAGCTTTAGAAATGCAGATGAATTCCCTTTAATTTTAGAAGCCAAAGATAGAGGTAAATATCAATGGCCTAAAAAACCAACACTTAATGAGTATCAAAAATCATTGATAGATTAAATGCAGAGCTTGCCTGAACATATTGCCCTTGGAATGGGCATCACCTTTCATGCTAAAAATATTCCTAATAAAGATGCTGTAATAAGTGAATACGGCAGAAGGACCTTTCGGGAATTAAATGCTAATAGTAATTGTTACGCAAATTTCCTTCTTGCCAACGCTCTAATCCCAGGTGATTCGGTGGCAATTATATGCAAGAACAGACCAGAGTTTCTTGAAGCTTTATTTGGTCCACTAAGAGTAGGTATGAGAATTACGCCAATAAATTGGCATTTAACTCCGGAAGAAATTTGTTACATAGTCGAGAACTGTGAAGCCAAGGTAGTAGTATGCGATGCAATATTTTCTGATTTCTTTGAAGAAATAAAAGCAAAACTACCTGAAGTTATATTGATGGCTGTCGATGGAGAGAATTCTTTAGCTGTTCCTTTTATGGAGACTATTCAGCAGTATGATGATTCTGATATTTCTGATCCTGTGGCAGGTAGATCTATGCTTTATACCTCAGGTACTACCGGAAGACCTAAAGGAGTTTTTAGAAAAGAAAATCCACCTCCCTCTAAAACTGAACAATTGACTCTTGATACTGCAGCTTTTAATCCTGAAGAAGATTTCAGTATATGCCCCGGACCTGCTTATCATGCCGCTCCCCTCGGATTAAATATAAATCCATCCTTAATGGCAGGAGTAGGGGTTTATTTGATGGATAAATGGGATGCAGAGAAGATGTTGTCTCTCATTAGTGAATATAAATGCACACATACTCACATGGTTGCCACCATGTTCCATAGAATTCTAAGATTACCTGATGAAACTCGATCTAAATATGATATTTCATCTATGAGATGGATTTTACATGGTGCAGCACCATGTCCTGTAGAAGTGAAGCGGGCAATGATTGATTGGATGGGTCCCATAATTTATGAATATTATGCTGCAACTGAAGGTGGTGGGTGTTTCATACAACCTGAAGAATGGCTTAAGAAACCGGGAAGTGTTGGTAAGGCAAATGAAGGGACTGAAGTTAAAATTTTAGATGAAGACTTTAAGGAAGTTGATCCAGGAAAAGAAGGGACTATTTATTTCAGCGCTCCTTCAAAAGGTAGATTTGAATATTATAAAGCTGAAGAAAAAACTTCTGGAGCATATTGGGGAGATTATTTCACAATGGGAGACATAGGTTATTGTGACTCTGACGGTTATCATTTTCTAACGGGAAGAAGTGCAGACACTATAATTTCTGGAGGGACTAATATATACCCTCAAGAAATCGATAATGTTTTATTAATGCATGATCAAGTAGCCGAGGTATGTTGCATTGGTGTCCCAAATGAGGAATGGGGTGAAGAAATCAAAGCAGTTATTAATTTAGAAGAAGGAGCTGATGAGGAAGAGGTCCTGAAAGAATTATTAGACTTAGCTGAAGAGAGTTTATC
>CAYVAL010000084.1:0-4246 GCA_964449395.1 uncultured Gammaproteobacteria bacterium
ACCTTATCTTTAAAAGTTCTCATTTATTCTCCCCTTTTTTCTCCATGAAAAGTGATATTGTAAGCATTTTCAGGATCATTTCTGACCCACTCATCTATTGCCTTAGCATCATCGCCTACCAAAATTCTCCATTGTTTATTTTTCACTGCAGATAGAATTATTTCTGCAGCCTGTTCTGATGTGGTTGGAGCATTATTTTTAAATGCTTCCGCATTTTCTTTTATTTGCTCTTTTATTTGTTCAACAGAAAAATTATGAACGGGCATGCCCATTTTTATCATATTTTCTTTTATTTTTTCATAATCTTCGTCTGTTCTTTCTCCGCCTAAGATCTTCCCAGTATTTTCAGCTATAGAGGTTCCAATATGCCCCGGCATAACAACGGACACTCCAACGTGCGGTGCATTTATCTTGAAATCATCTATCAATGCTTCGCTAAAACCTTTGACTGCAAATTTCGCGGCTGAGTAGGACGTATGAGGTGTTCCACCTAAACTAGCCCAGAATCCGTTGACGCTGCTCGTGTTAATAATATGGCCTTCGTCACTATCAACTATATGTTGCATAAAAGCTCTGCTGCAGTAATAAACACCATACCAGCAAACAGCAAAGCACCTTTCCCATTCGTCCTTATCTCCAATAACAAAACTTCCGCCTCCGCCAATACCGGCATTATTAAATAGAAGATTTATTGTTTCTGTATCATGTTCATCTAAAACTTCATCTTTAAATTTAAATACTTGTTCTTCATTGGATACATCGCATACGTGCTTTGTGAGTTTAATAGAAGGTGATTCTTTAGAGACTATTTCAAAAGTTTCTAACATGTTATCTTCTATGACATCGCACATAGCAACATGACTTCCTTCTCTAGCCAGTTGCCTAACTAATTCACGACCCATACCAGTTCCGCCACCAGTCACTACCGCTATTTTATTTTTGAAGTTGTCCATCCTGAAAAACTTTATAAGTATTAGGGATTAACTTTCTTCATTTTCAGAGTTAGGAAACTCGCTAAATGGAAAAGGTTTATCTCCAGAGTGATAAGTTAAATAATCAAGAATCTGAACCATATAGTTTCTAAAGCCAACGGAAACTTTTGATATATTCTCGCTTCTTTTATCTGTAATGAGCACAAACAAGAACTGAAGAAAAACTATCAACCAAAGAACTGTCATAGAAATATAGTAAACAAAAGAAAAGGCCAGCATCCAAAAAAGTCTTATCCACTTTCCTTGTTTCAAAAAGTTATCTTTCCATTCGTCGCTATCAATGAATTCTTCACTTCCTATATCAATAACTTTTTCTTCTTCTATTTCTGCCATTGTTTTATTTTATAAATTCAACGTCTTTTACCATATCTTGACCCAAGACATTCTGAATTGCGCCATCAAGATTACTACCTTTATAGATGATTTTGTAAAGAGAATCCACTATTGGCATTTCTACTTTATGATCATCTGCAATATTTTTCACTACTTTTAGTGTCTTTAGGCCCTCAATTGTCTGGCCAATTTTTTGTTTTGCTGCCTCAACCGAAAGTCCTTTACCTATGCACTTTCCAAATTGATGATTTCTACTTAAAGGGGAAGCGCAAGTAGTTATTAAATCTCCAACACCCGCTAATCCTAAAAAAGTTTGTGGATTTGCACCCAAGTCAGTTGCTAAACGTCCCATCTCTCCTAACCCTCTTGTCATAATCATGCCGATTGTATTTTCTCCAGAATTTAATCCGTCAGCTATCCCACAAGCTATTGCATAAATATTCTTTAAGGCTCCTCCCATCTCTACACCATATGGATCATTGTTTTCATAAACCTTAAAAAAGTCATTAGATAAATCGTTAATAACGGAGTCTCTTAAAGTTGCATCTTTACTGGCTATAACAGTGCCCGACAATTGACCTTCAGCTATTTCCTCAGCAAGATTAGGTCCACTTATTACGCCTATAGAATTAGCCGGATAATATTCTTCAAGAATTTGGCTCATTAAACTAAACCCTTCTTTTTCCACTCCCTTAGTAGCACTGATTAAATATGAACTTTCTTGAATATAACTTGAAGCAAGTTCTGAAACTTCTCTAAAAGCATCACTAGGAATGCAAAAAATTACAGTATCAGAATTTTCAATATCTTTGATATTAGAAGTAGCTTTTATTTTCGAATTTAAATCTAAATTAGGTAAGTATCTTTGATTGATCCTTGATTGATTAATGGTTTCAACTAACTCTTTATCTCGCATCCATAAAGAAACATAATTACCATTAAGTGAGGCTAAATAAGCTAAAACAGTTCCCCAGCTCCCTCCCCCAAGGACTGATATGTTTTTTTTATTCATTAATTTTTAACAATTAAAGTTATGAAGTTACAATTCTAACAGTTTGTATTTGTATTATGCTAAAACCCTTTAAAGATAAAGATGAAGATTAGAAAGTTAAAAACTGCAGAAGACATAAAAAAGTTCCTAGATACTTCTAAAACAAAGTACGTCAAAGTGGCCATAACAGACATAGATGGAATTCTTCGTGGTAAGTATATGCATGTTGATAAATTTATAAAATCCACTACAAATGGTTTCGGCTTTTGTGATGTTATATTTGGTTGGGACAGCAACGACGAACTATATGAACTTAGGAATGTGCCTCAAGATGATCTCTTTACGGGTTGGCATACAGGCTTTCCTGACGTAAGAACCAACATCATTCCTGATTCAGGAAGAATAAACCCCTTTGAAGAAAATATTCCCTTTTTTCTTGCAGAACTTGCCGAAGGTCAAGTATGCCCTAGAGGTATATTGAATAACCTTCTTAAAGATATGGAAGATGAAGGAATAAGATCTAAATCTGCTTTTGAATATGAATTCTTCCTTTTTAATGAAACTCCTCACTCAATTAGAGAAAAGAACTTTTCTAACTTAAGTAATTTTACTCCAGGAATGTATGGATATTCTGTCTTGAGAAATTCTGTTCATTCTGATCTTTATAACCAGATACTAAACTTTTGCTCTGATATGGATATGCATTTAGAAGGTCTTCATACTGAAACAGGACCTGGTGTAATAGAAGCAGCTATTATGGTTGATGATTCAATTAATTCTGCTGATAAAGCGACTTTATTTAAAACTTTTTCTAAGGTTCTATTTCAAAGAAATGACCTAATAGCAAATTTTATGGCTAAATGGTCAGATCAATATCCTGGTCAGTCTGGGCACATTCACACATCACTTCAAGACTTGGATGGTAAATCTTTATTCAGTTCTAAAAAGGATGAACTTTCTCAAACTCTAATTTATTTTATTGGCGGATTACAAACATACATGAGAGAGTTTTCAGTGATGATTGCTCCGACGGTTAACTCTTATAAAAGACTTTGTCCTGGTGCATGGGCACCGATAAATATGACTTGGGGAGTAGAAAATAGAACAACTGCCTTTAGAGCAATCAAAGGTGACTCTTCGAGCCAAAGAGTAGAAAACAGACTGCCAGGAGCAGATTCCAATCCCTACCTTGCTTTAGCTGCCACTCTTGGCGCAGGCTTTTTAGGAATAAAGGAGAAAATAAATCCTACTGATGAGACGATTGGAGGGGCATATGGCCTGAATGTAGAGAGAAAATATCAAGTACCAGCCAATCTTGGAGAGGCGGCTACCCTCTTTAAGAACTCTCAAGCCGCTAAAGATCTTTTTGGCAAAAATTTTGTCAATCATTTTGCTAATACTAGGATCTGGGAATACAAAGAATTCCAAAAAAATAGAAGTTTTTTAGATTCTTCTTCCATATCTTTATGGGAGCTTCAAAGGTACTTTGAAATAATATAAAAATGAAAACAGGTATAGTATTTCACGAGCTTTATTTATGGCACCACACAGGCAATCATGCCGATTACATTCCATATGGTTTTCCAGTTGAACCTCTTCATCATTCTGAAAGTCCAGATACAAAAAGAAGAATTAAAAATTTAATGGAAGTATCGGGGCTTTATAACAAGTTAACTTCAATATCTCCTAGAAATGCCACTAAAGATGAAATACTTTTGTTTCATACTGATAATCATTATGAACATATAAAGTCCTTAAATAATTCTATTACTTCTGATGCAGGAATAAGTGCCCCAACTGGAATAGGTAGTTTTGACATTGCCCTTCTTTCTGCTGGTGGTGTCTTAGAGGCAATAGATCATGTAATTGATGGTAAAGTTGATAATGCTTACGCACTTGTTAGACCTCCAGGGCATCACGCTATGCCAAA
>CAYVAL010000085.1:0-4222 GCA_964449395.1 uncultured Gammaproteobacteria bacterium
AATAAGCGAATTTAATTCCTGGTGTTAAAGTTAGAGTTATTCCTTCTTTATGGGGGCATATTGCGGGAGCTGGTTTCTCGCCTGAAGATGCACTCTTTATAAATGATCAAATAGAAGAGTTTTACAGGTAAGTACTTATTACAGAGAAAATTCTAAATTCCATGAATTTGGTTTAAACTAAATTCATGGGAGAAATTAGGCACGTTTCAATAGATACCCCTATCGAAGAGATACTCAGCATTTTAGAAGAAGATGCTGGATTAATTATCGACAACTATCTTAGTAAGGAAAACGTAGATTCAATCAAAGACGACCTAAGACCTTATCTAGAGGTAACTAGACATGGGCAAGATGAGTTCACAGGTTTTGACACTAAAAGAGTCGGTGCTCTTATGGCAAGATCGAAAACCTGCCAAGATTTAGCGCTAGATCCGTTAATCAATAACATGGTCGACAATTTCCTTGGACCTCATTGTGAGAATTATCAATTACATTTCACATCAGCAATTCAAATAGGACCGGGGGAATCAAGCCAGATTCTCCACAGAGACAGAGGATTATGGGGTGGGTACATCCCAAGAAGAATAGAAACTCAATTCAGCACTGTCTGGGCAATTACTGACTTCACTAAAGAAAATGGCGCTACTCAAGTTGTGCCTGGATCTCATAAATGGGATAAAAATAGAGAACCTCTTCCTGAAGAAATAGCTTATGCGGAGATGGAGGCAGGGTCTGTCTTTATATATACAGGATCTGTCTTGCACGGCGGTGGTACCAATACTACTGAAGAATCTAGATTAGGAGTTTTTCTTCACTATGCTCCTGGCTGGCTTAGACAAGAGGAAAATCAGTATTTATCTTGTCCCCCTGAAATAGCTAAAACTTTTAGCCCCGAACTGAGATCTTTAATCGGTTATTCTAAAGGTGGATATGTTTTAGGCTTTTTCTCAGATCCAACAGATGAAGAAGGAAAACTTGAATCAGTATCTCCTGAAAAGTTATTTGGTGAGTCAAATGACAAGTACGAAAACTTAGCCACTCCAGAAAATTTAGTAAAAGAATCTACGAAACAATAAACTAAAGGATTAGTGGACAATAGAACTCAAGAGTTCCTTACGCAACCTGTAATGCCCTTGCTGATAAGAATGTCAGCACCAAACACTATTGCTTTTTTTATTCAGTCTATAGTGGTACTCACGGAAGTTTGGTTCATAAGTAAGCTAGGAACAAATTCTCTTGCAGCTGTCGCTCTAGCTTTTCCTTTATTAATGATCACTCAGACGATGTCTGGAGGTGCCCTTGGAGGAGCAGTAACGTCTGCTATAGCTAGAAGCATGGGTGCAAATGATATTGATAAAGCTGAAAAATTGATTTGGCATTCGATTGTTATTTCTCTTTGTGGAGCTCTAACTTTCTTAATAATTTTTTTATTATTTGGTAAGCAACTGCTTTTCTTACTAGGAGGTAGAGGAGAGATTCTTCAAGAGTCGTATATGTATTGCTCTGTGCTCTTTTTTGGAGGCTTAATACTCTGGTTATCAGGAAGTTTAAGTGCAGCACTAAGAGGAATGGGAAATATGCGCTTTCCAGCCACTCTCATGGTTTGTACTTCTTTTTTACAAGTTATTCTCTCAGGTGGATTTATCTTAGGTTGGTATGGATTTCCTCAAATAGGTGTTCCTGGTGCAGCAGTTGCAACTCTAATAAGTGCAAGTTTAATGGTCGCAATCATTCTAATTAAACTCGTAAGTAAGTCCGTTCCTGTTAGATTAAGGATCAGTAAATTTTTATTAAGTAAAAATTTATTCAATAATATTTTTGAAGTTGCAGTACCGGCCTCAGTGTCACCATTACTTACAGTGGGCACCATATTAGTTCTCACTGGTTTGGTAGGAACTTTTGGTACTGAAGCATTAGCAGGTTATGGGATTGGATCAAGAGTGGAGTTTCTTATGATTCCTCTAATTTTCGGTATAGGAACGGCAATGACTTCAATAGTTGGAGCGAATATTGGAGCACAAAATATCGAAAGAGCTGAAACAGTTGGAATCTATGGCGGAACAACTGCTGGAATTGTTTCAATCCTTATAGGTCTGACTTTAGCTATTTTTCCAGACGCGTGGATTCAGTTTTTTACAGATGATCTTAAGGCTTATGAAGTAACGAAGAAATACATTCAAATTGTTGGTCCATTCTATATATTTCAAGGCATAGGCCTTTCTCTTTATTTCGCATCACAAGGAGCAAATGCTATGAAATGGCCAACTATAGCAACTGTAGCTAGATTTTTAATAGCGAGTATTGGTGGAGGAATTTCTATCTATTGGCTGGATCTCGGTATTGAATCTATATTTATCTCATCATCTTTAGCAATGATGGTGTTTGGTACCATGATCTTTATATCTATAAAAAGAGGAGCTTGGAGGAAAGAGTCACCTCAAGTTTCTTAGATATTCTGAATTTCTCCTGATTTTAATGCAGCCCTTTGGGTAGGTTGATAAGTAATTATATATGCCCTTCTCTCTTGATCAGATCGATTTGCAGAGGAACCATGCACTAAGTGAGGGTTGAAGAAAATTAGAGAACCTGCCTCAGCTTCAAGGTCAACAGAATGCTCAATATTGAAACATTCTTTGTCAGTATAAAATCCACCTAGTTGCGAATCATCGGAAGTTCCTGGCAAGCAACCTTGCTTATGACTTCCCCGGATAACACTAAAACACCCATTAGTTTTATCGGATGAATCAAGACATAAGTAAACGTTAGGTAAAGAATCTACATCCTTACTATCGTGAATCCAATAGGGGGAGTCTTGGTGCCAGCCAAAGCCCGATCCAACCTTTGGTCTTTTAAGATTCAATTTATCAGTCCAAAGGCTAAGATTATCGACAGATAAGATCGACTTGATCGGATCCGTTAGTCTTTTATCTGCAATTATTCTATCGAGATCATTATTTAAGAAGTGAGCAGGTTCTATAACTTTTAGATATTGACTGTATGGATCTGGTTCATATTGAAGAGTTAAATAATCTATATCAACAAATTTTTTTTGGTCTAAAAAATATTCTTTACCGCTATCAGAAACGGAGTGAGCCTTGTTTACAGTAGCCTCACATATATCTCTAAGATTTTCTATCTCCTCTGATAAGAATTGATTAGACCTTAGAAGAAAACCATCTTCCAGGTATTTACCATGCTCTTTATCAGAAAGAAAAAAAGACACTTATCTTTAGATAAGTGAAATACCCATCATAATTAGACAAATGATGGAAACAAACCAAATGATCGTTCTTAAATATAAGATTCCAAACATATAGGAAAAGTAATAAAACACTCTAGAACCTAGCCAAAACATTGCTAGATTATAGTTATCTATATCGAGCATTATGGATATTAAGCTTAAGGCCAAGAATGCAGGTAAGCTTTCAAGAATATTATTGCCTGCTCTTCTTGATCGGCCAACAATAGGCGCTTCTTCTACTGAACTTTCCCTATTGGAAATAAGAAAATCTAAGTTTTTACTATTGAGCAAAGCTGGAGTTAATAATTGTATTAGGGTTAGTAATAAAGCGAGAAGAATTAATGTAATCATTATAAATTTCCTGTGTTAGTCTCATCCAAAGGTTAAACTAGATTTACCTTAAATTAAACCCTAATTTATTAGATAAATGAGATTCCTACATAGAATTTTTACTATTAAACAAGTGCCTTCTGTTAGCTGGAGGTCTGAATTTCCTCTAAATACCAAACCAAGATTTATCACTCTGCTTATGCTGATAATTGGTCTTTTCTTATTCGGTTTAGGTGAGGCTATTATTATAGGTAGCGGTTCTGGAGTAAGTCCTTGGACCGTCTTAGCCCAAGGGATTTCTTCAAGATCTAATCTTTCAATTGGAATGACCACCTTTCTAATTAGTGTATCTATTCTCATATTTTGGATACCTTTGAAACAAGTTCCAGGAATAGGAACTATTTTAAATGCCATTATTATTGCTTCTGCTATAGATCTAACGCTTCCTTACTTACCTCATCCTGATTCCATGGTCTTAAAAATGTTACAAGCATGTCTTGGTATCTTGATTGTGGGAATTGGAAGTGGAATCTATCTCTCCAGCAATCTGGGTCCGGGACCAAGAGATGGTTTAATGGTTGGACTACAGAAAAAAACCGACGCTTCAATAGCCACCATTAGAACTATCATTGAACTTTTAGCAGTACTAAT
>CAYVAL010000086.1:0-4174 GCA_964449395.1 uncultured Gammaproteobacteria bacterium
CTTGCCAATCAATCATTTCACCATCAAACCAGATTTCGCCGTTTATTTTTGAAAGATCCAAAACAAATTCCTATAATTTTTTTTATATTCTATCTATATTAATTTTTTTATATAGACCAAATAGATTAGTCAGCAGATATAATCTATTTGTGAAACTTAACGAACATATTTTTAGAGCAAATGACATAAGAGGGATAGCTTACGAAGATCTGAATCAAGAAGTTGTTATAAATCTTGGAAAAGCCTTGGGCTCTGAAGCCCAAGACAGAGGTCTTAACGAATTTATTATTGGACGTGATGCAAGACTGTCTAGTCCCGATATATTTGAATGGCTTTCTTCTGGGGTTATATCAAGCGGATGTAATGTTATTGATATTGGAATCGTTACCAGCCCCATGTTCTATCATTCAACATTTTCACTGAGTTCATCTAGCGGAGTTGTCATAACCGGAAGTCACAATCCTGGAGAATACAATGGTTTTAAAATTGTTTTTCAAAATAACTCTACTTCCAGTGAAGAAATAACCCTTTTAAAAAACAGAGTAATTAATAGCGACTTTAAGAGCGGTAATGGACTTTTAAAAAGCGAAAATATTGAAGAGAGTTATATCAACAGAATAGTAGAAAGTATAAATATTGAAAGAAAATTAGACATCTCTATCGATTGTGGAAATGGTGCGGCAGGCATTGTTGCAAAAAAAGTTTACGAAAGATTGGGGTGTAATGTTGTTGAACTATATGGTGAAGTTGATGGCTCCTTTCCAAATCATCATCCAGATCCTTCCAAGATAGAAAATATGCAAGAATTAATTAATAGTGTAGACATCAACAACTCTTCAATTGGTCTGGCTTTTGATGGAGATGCAGATAGATTAGGGGTTATCTCTCCAGAAGGTGAGATGATATATCCTGACCGTCAAATGATCTTATTTGCAAAACAAGTAATTCAAAACAACCCCAATTCAAAAATAGTATTCGATGTTAAGTGCTCTAAACTACTATCAGATGCAATAATAAATTTAGGTGGGGAACCGCTTATATGCAAAACAGGTCATACGTTCATAAAGCAGAAGATAAGAGAGACTGACGCGCAACTAGGAGGAGAAATGAGTGGTCATATTTTTTTTAACGACAGATGGCCTGGATTTGATGATGGAATATATGCTGGAGCAAGAATGCTAGAAATAATAGCTGCCTCTGAAGAAAAAAATATTTTTTATGATGTTCCAAACCTAGTGTCAACTCCTGAAATAAATATTCCTGTATCTGATTACAAAAAGTTTGGGATAGTGGAGAAATTTATTGAGAATTCATATTTTGATGATGCCCTTATAATTGATATTGATGGTATCAGGGTAGAATTTGAAAGAGGATGGGGCCTCTTGAGGGCATCTAATACATCTCCAGTTTTAGTGCTTAGATTTGAAGCAGAAACAGAAAATGATTTGGAAGATATAAAAAATTTATTTAATCAAAATCTAAAAAGTATAGATCCTGAACTCAATATTTCTAATCATGTCAATAACTAGGAAACAAGCCGAAAATATAGCCTCAGTTTTAAGTGAAGGACTCCCGTATATACAGAAATTTAAAGACAAAATAATTGTAGTGAAGTATGGAGGGGCAGCAATGATAGAAGAACCCCTTAAAGAAAGCTTTACAAGAGACATTGCCTTGATGCAATTGGTGGGAATGAAACCTGTGGTTGTACATGGAGGAGGACCCCAGATAGGAAAGGAGCTTTTAAAGGCTGGTGTTGAATCTGAATTTATTGGAGGACTTAGGGTGACTTCAAGACCGGCAATGAACATAGTAAAAAAGGTTCTTGGTACTAAGATAAATAATGAAATTGTTCAGTTAATTAAACAATTTGGTGGTACTGCTATTTCTTTCAATCATAATAAATATCAAATTATAAAAGCCTCAAAAAAAATTGATAAAGGAGGTTTAGATTTAGGTCATGTTGGGCAAGTAGATAAAATTTTTACTGGAGAACTTAAAAAAAGGATTGATAAGGGTTTTATTCCTGTCATTGCTCCAATAGGTAAATCTAAAAATAAGGACTACCTTAATATTAATGCAGATGTTGTGGCTGGAGAAATTGCACAATCCTTAAAAGCAGAAAAACTTATACTCTTAACTGATGTAAAAGGAATTGGTGATTCAAAAAATAAACTTATATCAAAAATTTCCCTAAAAAATGGTCAAAAAATTCTTAAAGAAAATTTTATTACTGGCGGAATGACTCCTAAGTTAACTGCTGCTTTAGATGCAAAAAAAAGAGGTGTGAAATCTTGTCATATTATTGATGGCAGGGTGCCTCACGCCGTACTTTTAGAGGTCCTTACTGAGGAAGGCGTAGGAACTATGATAAGCTAATTGTAAAATATGAATCAGCTGAAACCTCGCCAATTAGATATCATGCAAAGCCTGGCTAAGATGCTAGGAGAGAAGGGTCCGGTTAAGATTACAACTTCCCTACTTGCAAATGAATGCGGTATTACTGAAGCCGCCATCTATAGACACTTCCCAAGCAAAAAGAAGATATATTCCGGATTAGTCGATTTCTGTGAACAAAATATTTTTGATTTAATTTCTAATATAAATTCTTCAGATGGTAATGAGCTGGAGAAAGTAAAAAAGATACTAATTTTACTGGTAACTTTCAGTGAAAAAAATCCTGGATTAGCGAGGTTATTAACTAGAGAAGCCTTTTCTGTAGAAGAAACAAGCCTTGACCAAAGAATCGGACAAATGATGTCTAAAGTTGAATTACTAATCAAACAGAATCTCCAAAAATATGAACAAGAGACCAAAAAAAAATTGGGTTTACCCACAGCCACAGCTGCAAACTTATTACTAGCTTGCTCTGAGGGGGTTATTCAACAATTTGTAAGGTCAGGATTCCAAGACTCTCCCTCAAAGAGGATAAGTGATCAATTCGAATTTCTCATTTCATCACTAGACTCTAATTAGGTATATTCTCTTCTAAAAAATATTCAAATATTGGTTCAATGGTGTTTTGATCTGCCAGCTTACCCGAACCTTTATCAATCTTTATAATAGATAAACCTTTTGGAGGAAGTGTTATTGATAAGGGAATTCGGTCAATAAGATCCGACTTATAATCTAGCCAAATTGGCAAAGCTATTGAAGAGCCAAACTCCCGATCGCCTAAACTCTTTGGCTGGTCAAATCCAACCCAGACGGAGGTAACAATGTTTTCGTTATATCCGGTAAACCATGTACTTTCAGCATTGTTGGTTGTTCCTGTTTTGCCTGCAAAATCATTTCTTTTTAATTCTGAAACCTTTCTGGCAGTACCTCTCACCGCAGCTTCTTTTAAAATATCATTTATCAGGAAAGCTATTCTAGAATCTATAACTTGTTCAGGTTCTTTTAAATTCTTTTGAAAAAGTATCTCTCCAGACCTATCGGTAATTTTAGATATTAAGTATGGCTCAATCTTCTTTCCTCCATTTGCAAATACTGAGTAAGCAACTGCATTGCTCAATGGGTTAAGAGATGCAGTTCCAAGGGACAATGAAAGATCCGCAGGGAGTCTTTGCTTATCAAATCCAAACTTTTCTGAGTAAGTGCGGACCTTTTCTACACCTAATTCCCTTAAAAGCCTCACCGAGACTAAATTTCTACTTTGTAGCAATCCTTCTCTAAGTCTGGTAGGTCCATAAAATTTACCGCTGGCATTTCTAGGTCTCCATTTTTCTTCTAGAGCCTTATCTTCAAAAATAATAGGAGCATCATTTATGAGCGATGCGGGTGTATAGCCCTCAGAAAAGGCTGCTGCATAAAGGAAAGGTTTAAAATTAGACCCAAGCAGTGGAGAAGATTGCTCAGCTCTATTAAATTTACTTAAAAAGAAATCATATCCGCCCACCAAAGCAATAATAGAGCCTGAATTTGGGTCTAAAGAAACCAAAGCACTCTGCGCTTCAGGGATCTGCGTAAGAGAGAGAGTTTGAGTTAATTCATCTTGTTTTAGCCAGACCAGATCTCCTATTACCAATATATCTTTATATGATCTTGGTTTTGCCCCTCTTCTGTTTTCTGAAATATAAGGTCTTGCCCAGCTTAATTCTTCAGACCAAGCAATTGTGATTATCTCTCCAGATTTTGTGAGAACTTCCAGAGAATTTTTATTATTTGTAACAAC
>CAYVAL010000087.1:0-4152 GCA_964449395.1 uncultured Gammaproteobacteria bacterium
TTCCTGTAACTTGTATGTCTTTAGACTCACCTTTTTTGTCTATTGTTTTACCTTCTTTGTTAATACTCGAAGTAGGCTTCAAGGCAATAGCAAGTTTGATATCTTGGCCAGTGCTGATACCCCCTGAAATACCTCCAGAATTATTTGATAAATAACCCTCAGGGGACATTTCATCTCTTACTTCAGAGCCTTGAGACTCTATGAGATCAAAGCCTTTCCCAATTTCAAAACCTTTTACTGCATTAATGCTCATTAAACCTTTTGCTAAATCTGCTTCGAGCTTATCAAATACTGGTTCTCCTAAGCCTATAGGCATGTTCTCAACAGCAACTTCAATTTTTGCTCCAACGGAATCGCCTTCTTTTCTTAACTTATCAATTAAAGTCTCAATTTCAACTAAGACATTGGAATCTGGACAAAAGAAAGGATTCTTATCAATCTGAGTAAGGTCAACTTCAGATATTTTTATAGGACCTATTTGATATAAATAACCCGTAATTTTGATGCCCTGTTTTTCATTTAAATATTTCTTTGCAATCGCTCCTGCAGCCACTCTCATGGCTGTTTCTCTGGCAGAAGATCTTCCTCCACCACGATGATCTCTAAAGCCATATTTTTTAGAATACACATAATCTGCATGAGAGGGCCTAAATGTATCTTTAAGTTCATCATAATCTTTAGATTTCTGATCTTGGTTTCTTATTATCAAGCCAATTGGTGTTCCAGTTGTTCTTCCCTCAAAAACTCCAGATAAAATTTCCACCTCATCATCTTCTTTTCTTTGGGTTGTGTATTTTGAGGAGCCAGGTTTTCTTTTATCTAATTCTATCTGAATATCTTCTTTTGAAAGCTCTAAGCCAGGAGGGCAGCCATCAATCACACAGCCAAGAGCAACCCCGTGACTTTCTCCAAAAGTAGTCACAACAAAAGAATTTCCAAACGAATTTCCTGCCATAAATCTATTTTATTACGTAATTGGGGATGCGATTATAGAATTTTTAGGGATTTTAGGTATTAAATTTGATATTTATTCAAAAACGTTCAATATATTGGACTTTGAAATAGTGAGAGTCTTATGATTAAAGCAGTTTTTTGGGATTTTGGAGGCGTAATAACTTCGAGTCCCTTTGAGTCTTTTAATAGATTTGAAAAAGAAAATAATTTACCCTTAGATTTCTTAAGATCTGTTAATTCTACAAACCCTGATTCAAATGCCTGGGCTCTATTAGAAAGAAATGAAATTAATCTAGAAGAATTCGATTTATTATTTGAACGTGAAAGTGATGATTTAGGTCATTCTGTTAAAGGGAAAGATGTTATTGCGCTTCTTAAAGGACAAATTAGACCAGAAATGATTACAGCATTAGAAAAAATTAAAGGCAATCTTATACAGGCATGTTTGACGAACAATATTCAATCAATGGGAGATATAGATTTTGAAGGAAATGTATCTGCAGCTGGCAAACATGAAGAAGTAATGGGCATGTTTGACTTCGTTTTTGAATCTAGCAAAGAAAATGTTCGTAAACCTGATCCAGAATTCTATCTACGAGCCTGTGAAAGAGGAGATGTAGATCCAAGTGATGTAGTTTTCTTAGATGATTTAGGCATAAACCTTAAACCAGCCAAAGCACTGGGCATGTCAACAATTAAAGTTGCTGATCCAAAAGAGGCTCTTAGTGCACTTCAAGCTTTATTAGATTTTGACATAAACTGAATTATGCGTCTAAACCGGCACAGAATCCTGATGACCAAGCCCACTGGAAATTAAACCCTCCTAAATGACCCGTAACATCTAGAACCTCTCCAACGAAATACAAACCTCTTTGATCCTTAACTTCCATTGTTTGGGAATTAATAAAGTCAGTATCAATACCACCCTTTGTAACTTCAGCAGTTCTATAACCTTCTGTTGAAGAAGGCTTAATAACCCATCTGTTTAATATAGATCCAATATGGACTAATTTCTTCTTACTAATATTACTTAGAGGTATTTCAGCAATATCTTCCCACAACAGGTCTTGAAGTTTGGATGCGAGCGACTTGCTTAAATAAGGAGCTAAATAATTACGCAATAGAGAAGTATTGAGTAGTTTTTTTTCTTCAAGAAGTTCGTCGGTAATATTCCTATCAGGAAGTAAGTCTATCGATATTTCTTGGCCTGGGATCCAATAATTGGATATCTGTAATATCGCGGGCCCGCTCAAGCCTCTATGTGTAAATAAAATATTTTCTCTAAAAGATTTATTATTACAAAATACTTCAGCATCTAAGGAAACTCCTGAAAGAGATTCGCAAAAAGGTTTTAGGTAATCACTAAACATAAATGGCACTAGACTGGCACTCAAATCAACTAAAGGTAGATTGTATTGCTCTGCCAACCTATAGCCAAAGTCGCTTCCTCCTAGGGTTGGAATTGAAAGTGCTCCTGTAGCAATTATTAAAGATTCACAATCAATCTGAAATTTATTTTCAGTTTTATTATCAATCTCATGTCCACAGACTCTATATCTATATCTATCTTTATCTGGCTTTTTAATTTCTAAATCCTTAACTGTTTTTACTTCACTATTTTTAATTATTTTTACATTCTTTTCTTCACATTCATCTAACAACATTTTCACTATATCTTTAGCCGAATGAACACAAAATAATTGACTATGTTTTCTTTCTTCAAAGTCAATGTCATGGCTTTTAACTAAATCAATAAAATCCCAAGCTGTGTACCTGGAGAGAGCGGATTTACAGAAATGCTTATTTTTAGAAAGAAAATTATCAAATTCCAAATCCTTATTTGTAAAATTACATCGACCCCCTCCAGACATAAGGATTTTTTTCCCAACTTTGTTTGACCTCTCTATGATCAATACAGTTCTATTTCTTAAAGCAGCAGTTATTGCCGCCATAAGGCCTGCAGCCCCTGCTCCAAGAACAACCACATCATATTTCATAAAATTTTTAAAAAGAAAGTCTAAAGATGAGAAAAGTTATTTTTAAGAGGATTTTGGAGAGAAGTAATCCATCAAAGCCAATAGAAGACCGGAGATGATGAACACAACATGGATGACTATCATCCATTGAATTTCTCTATCAGATACTTCAGAGATATCCATGAATGTCTCTAGAAGATTTATTCCAGAAATAGCAACAATTGAGGCCACTAGTTTTAACTTAAGATCACCAAAATCTGTTTTTCCCATCCAGCTTGGTTTGTCTTCACTTTCATCTGCCACGGATATCTTCGAGACGAAATTTTCGTAACCTGCAAAAATTATCATAAGTACTAAGTTACCGATCAGAGCTAGATCAACTATGTGCAGAACAAATAGCATCATATCTTTTAATTCTGTCGTTAAGACGATAGGAGCAAAATAAAATAACTCTTGAATTACCTTAATAGTTATAAAAAAGAGAGATATAGAAAGCACTATATAAACAGGGGCTAATAGCCATCTGCTAGCAAATATAGATTTTTCCAGTAAGTTCTCTAAATAATTCATAGGGCTTCAGTGGTTATTTTTATTCTGCAACCATTAAGCTCATAAAGTCTGTAACCGGAGTCTGTTCCAATATGTCTTGATTAGCACAAAGACTCAATATTGATTCTACTCTTGAATCGGAGAATTGGGTTCTAAGATTTCTTTCAAACTTTTCTACCAATAAAGGTATTCCTTGTTCTCGTCTTCTTCGATGGCCTATTGGGTACTCAACCTCAATTTTTTGTGTGGATGAACCATCTTTAAAAAATATTTGTATGGCATTTGAGATGGATCTCTTGTCAGATTCCAAATACTCTTTTGAATATCTTGCATCTTCTTCAATAACCATTTTTTCTCTAAGTTGATCAACCCTAGGGTCAGATGCAACATCATCTTCGTAATCTTCAGCAATTAAGTCACCCTTTAAGAGTCCAATTGCAGTCATGTACTGAAGACAGTGGTCTCTATCAGCAGGGTTATTTAAGGTTCCTTCTTTACTAATAATTCTAATGGCTGATTCATGGGTAGAAATCAGAATCTTATCAATATCATCCAATCTTTCCTTTATTTCACCGTGAAGGGTGACTGCAGCTTCAACAGCTGTTTGAGCGTGAAATTCAGCTGGGAAAGAAATCTTGAACAGAACATTTTCCATCACATAAGAATCAAACTC
>CAYVAL010000088.1:0-3321 GCA_964449395.1 uncultured Gammaproteobacteria bacterium
TCAAAATGAAACTGTTCTAAGATTGATTGAGCATGAAAATATAGTAGGCTTAAAAGATGCTACTGGAGATCTCAAAAGACAAAAAGACCTGTTAGAAGAATTAAATAGCAATGGATCTAAGAACTTCAGCCTATATTCAGGAGACGATCCTACGGCAGCAAGATTTATGCTTAATGGAGGAGTGGGGACCATTTCTGTAACTGCTAATATTGTGCCTAAGATAATATCTGAAATATGTGAGTTAGCATTTGAAGGAAAGTCTGATGAGGCTTTAGACCTAGATAGCAAACTTAAAGAATTAAATGAGATATTATTTATTGAATCTAATCCAATTCCTATAAAATGGATGCTAAATAGAATTGGTAGGATAACAGAAGGACTAAGACTTCCTCTTTGCAGCCTGGATGAAGCTCATCACTTTAGTGCAGAAAAAGTCTTAAAAGACCTTAAACTATTAAATTAAATATGCCAACAAAAGCTTTAATCATAACAACAACAATCTTTTTATCTTCTTGCGGGTATTTTTTAACGGATCATAAGTATGATTACTTAAAAGAAACCGAAGAAGCTGCCCTAAGTATACCTGGGGATATTTCAACTAGACCAATAATAGATTACTATCCTATAAACTCTACTCAGACTACTTCTGTTGATGATGAGTATAATGTTCCTAGACCTCAACAAGTTTTCTCATCTGGTACTTCTAATGAAGTGCGAATGCATAAACTGGGAGAAATTAGATGGGTTTATGTAGAAACCTTACCTAGTAGCGCTTGGCCAATGATGAATGATTTTTGGCTTTCAAGCAGCTATGGCTTATCTGTTGCCGATCCAAATGCCGGTGTAATAGAAAGTAAAACTATTGATCATGAAGGAAAAGATTCTAAATTGGTTATGAAAATTGAACATGGAATCAGGCAAGCAAGCTCAGAAATTTTTGTTACACATTTAACTAAAGATTTAGATAATTGGATCAGGGTTCCTGGTGAAGGTAATTTAGAAGAAAATGCTTTAAGGAAAGTATTGGATTATTTTGCTTCGACGCCTCCAAGCGGAGGAACTTCACTTGTTGCTTTAAATTTAAACTATGGTCAGAAAGCTGCACTAAAACAAGGTGATAATAATACTAGTTTTATTGAACTTAATCTTGAGTATGCCAGAGCATGGGCTGCTGTAGATAGGGCACTTAAAGAAGCATTAATAGAAGTTAGCGATCTTGACCGAGACGAAGGAACTTTTTATGTCAATTTCTCTAGAGATGAAGAAAAGGGTTTTTTAAGAAAAATAATTTCTCGAGATTCTTTCATTGGAGAATATAAAATCGAGGTGAAAGAAATAGATTCAAACACTTGCTGGGTAACTATTTCATCAGAAGAGGAAGAGGCAAAATTATTTGAAAGAGATCTTCTTTCCGAAATTAATCAATCATTATCTTAAACAATTATGGAAAATATAGAAAAGGGTGAACTAATAACAACTGGTAAAGCTAAGTCTCTTTACCATTCTAATCAATCGGATTATTTGGTGATGCATTACAGGGATGACACATCCGCTTTTGACGGAAAAAAGATAGAAAGTCTTGAAGGAAAGGGAACAATAAATAATAAATTTAATGCATACATAATGAATTATTTAGAAAAAGAAGGAATTCAAACTCACTTCGTCGATCTCCTAAATGATACTGATAGTCTGGTTAAGAAGCTCGATATGGCACCGGTAGAGTGCGTGGTTAGGAATGTCGCTGCTGGCAGCATATGTAAAAGACTAGGGCTAGAAGAGGGGATTGATTTGAATCCTCCAACCTTTGAGTTTTTTTATAAAGACGATGATTTAGGAGATCCTATGATCAATCAATATCACATAAAATCATTCGGTTGGGCCAGTGAAGAGCAGGTTGAGCAGATGCAAATTAAAACTTTTGAAGTCAATGAAGCCCTAAAGAAGCTTTTTTCAGAAGCAGGTATGATTCTTGTTGATTACAAACTAGAGTTTGGAGATTTCCAAGGCACGTTGTTATTGGGCGATGAATTTACTCCTGATGGATGTAGAGTATGGGACGAAGAAACAAGAGAAAAGTTAGATAAAGACAGATTCAGACAAGGGTTAGGAGACGTCGTTGAATCTTATCAAATTATGGCTAAAAGACTTGGAGTTATTTAGTCTATTTTAGACCTGCATTAATTCCTTCAAGTTTTTGTGAACCTGGGCATAATTCCTTTCTGTCCATTTCATTTAAAGGCTTGTCTGACACATTTAAAATATCCCTTAGGTCTTTAGCGTCTGGATCTGCATAAAGAAGGCCAGTTAAAACTTTACCATCTCTTTGAGACTCTTGAATATTTTGAATAGCTTTAATCTTATCAGTCGGATCATAGTTTTCAGAAAGCTTCTCTAGAGACAGAAGAGAGCCATCATGAAGAGGTACATCTATAGATGTACCAGTTTGATACTCTGTAACAATTTCTTTTCCAGAAGGTACAAAATCTGGTCTAGATAGAGAGTCATTATGCTCTCTAATGTAGTCATAACTTTTCGTGGAAGTATTATGATTATTAAAAGTTACACAGGGAGAGATAATATCTAGAAATGAAAAGCCTTTGTGGGAAAGAGCTGCTTTAAGTAAAGGAACCAGTTGATCTTTATCTCCTGAAAAGCTTCTAGCTACAAAGCTTGCTCCTAATTGAATTGCCATAGAAGGTAGGTCAATAGAAGGGAATAAGTTGTCGTCGCCATATTTACTTTTTGATTCTAAATCATTTGTTGCAGAGAACTGTCCTTTAGTTAAGCCATAAGTACCATTATTTTCTACGATATAAGTCATATTGAGTTGTCTTCTAGCACAGTGAACAAATTGGCCGATACCTATAGAGGCACTATCTCCATCTCCCGAAACGCCTAAATAGAGCAGTTCGTGATTAGCCATTGCAGCTCCTGTTGCAATAGAAGGCATTCTCCCATGTACTGAATTAAATCCATGTGATTGATTTAAAAAATAAGCTGGAGCTTTAGAAGAACAGCCAATACCGGACAGCTTTGCAACTTTGTACGATTCAATACTGAGTTGAAAGCATGCTTCTACAATGGCAGAGCTTATCGAGTCATGACCACACCCGGCGCATAGAGTTGATACAGCGCCTTCGTAATCTCTTCTCGTTAATCCAAGATTATTTCTTTCTAATAAAGGGTGATGATTTTTTGGTTTTACTATATAAGTCATTTTTTTATGATGCAGCCATTACAGGTTTCCCTGATAAATGAGCGTTTATTTTATTAGTTATATGTTCTGCTGTTATCGGTTGTCCATCAAAGCAAAGGATTGAA
>CAYVAL010000088.1:3331-4146 GCA_964449395.1 uncultured Gammaproteobacteria bacterium
ATAATTCCTCCCTCAGCCATTAGTAAAGTTCTCATTTGCCCGTCTCTGTTTTGTTCCACAATGAAAAGAAGGTCATGATCTTCTATAAATTCCCATACTTCTAGATTGAAAGGGAATGCCCTTAATCTCATGGCATCAATTTTCATATTTTGCTCTTGTAGGTTATCTAAAGCCTCTTGCATAGCGCAATCAGTACTTCCGAAATAAATTATACCCATTGAGCTGGTACTTTTTTCTTGATTAAATACTGGAGCAGGGACTAATGAGGATGCAGTTTGGAATTTCTTAAGAAGCCTAGAAAGCATTTCAGCATTCTTTGTTCCGTCTTCTGTATAACCTGCATATTCGTCATGAGAAGTTCCTCTTGTGAAGTAAGCTCCTTTCTCAGGATGTGTTCCAGGGTAAGTTCTGTAGGGAATACCGTCGCCATCAACATCTAGATATCTTCCAAATCTTTCTACTTGGTCTAGATCATCTTTAGATAAAACCTTGCCTCTATCGTATTCACGTGAATCATCCCACTCAAATTGTTGGGTAGACCAATCATTCATACCCAAATCTAGATCTAGTAATACAATTACAGGGGTTTGAAGTCGATCTGCTAAATCAAAGGCTTCTACTGCAAAATCAAAGCATTCTTTTGGATCTGAGGGTATAAGTAATACATGTTTTGTATCACCGTGAGAGGCGTATGCAGAGCATAATATATCTGATTGTTGTGTTCTTGTTGGCATTCCTGTTGAGGGCCCACCTCTTTGAACATTGAAAAGAACTGTTGGCACTTCAGCGAAGTAAGCTAATCCAATAAATTCACT
>CAYVAL010000089.1:0-4143 GCA_964449395.1 uncultured Gammaproteobacteria bacterium
AAGAGAGAAAAACTCAATAGGGCCACCACCATAGGTGTTATTTTGGGGTGTCTGATTAACTTTTCCTTCGTTGTTGTAATAACCAGGAGTGCAGTTTTCTTGAAAATCAGCAGTTAATCTAGCTTTATCGATGATCGTTTCTATCCATTTTTCTTCTGCTTCTTGTGAAGCTTCTATTCTTGTAGCTCCCTTATCTTTTGCAACTTTAAGGATATGGGCTAAATGAATGCTTTGTTCATCCAAGGAATAGGTATAGGTTGCTGTGAAACCTGATTGCGCAGGACCAAAAAAGAAAGAGTTAGGAAATCCTCTACTGTGCATACCATGGAAAGTAGCTAGGCCATTTTCCCATTTTTTAGATACCGTCAATCCATTACTTCCATGAATTTGATAGCCAGCTCTTCTACTATAGTCTGTGCCTACTTCAAAACCTGTTGCAAAAATAATGCAATCTACTTCGTATTCTTTACCTTCAAAAACAATTCCGTTTTCAGTAATTTCTTCTAGTCCCTTTCCATCAGTATCGACTAGCTCAACATTTGGATTATTGAAGGTTTTAAGATATTCATCATGAAAACAAGGGCGTTTACAAAATTGATTGTAATAAGGCTTCAAGGATTCAGCAGTATCTTTATCTTCAACAACTTCGTCTGCTCTCGCTCTAACCTTTTCCATTTTTCGAAAATCGGCCATTTGCATTGCATTTCTTAGATCCATAGCCTCTGTTACTTTTTCGGTCATGTAAGATTTAAAGCCTGCTTTGTACATTTTGGGAGAAAAAATACCCGACACAGCCCAACCAGCCATCTTGAGTTTTGATGGTGCTTTTTGTCTTAAACTACCAAAGAGAAGTCTAAATGCTTCTGTCCATCCATCAGATACCAGGTCTTCTTTAACCATTCCACCAGTCAATAGAGTTTCAAAGTTCTTTCTTCTATTGTCATGCCATCCCTTGGGTTGTGTAGAAATCCAATCAGGATCCGTTGGCTGATTATTTCTAACATCTATAGAGGAGGGTGTTCTCTGGAATACGTATAACTTTTCAGCAGAAGCTCCTAGATGAGGAACGCATTGGACGGCTGTTGCACCGGTTCCAATAATAGCTACTTTTTTATCTTTCAAATTTGTAAGGTCTCCGTGAGAAGATCCACCTGTATAGTCGTAATCCCAGCGACTTGTATGAAAGGTATGACCTTTGTAGTCATTGATTCCCTTGATGGCTGGTAATTTAGGCCTATTCAGTGGCCCATTTGAATGCACCACATATCTTGCTCTTAGTTCATCTCCTTGATTAGTTTTGACTGTCCATCTAAGAGATTCTTCATCCCAATCAGTTGAAGTGACTTCAGTTTGCATGCAAGCATTGTCGTAAAGCTTGAACTTTTCACATATGACTTTGCAATACTCCAAGGTTTCAGGAGCATTTGTATATTTCTGACGAGGTACAAAACCAGTCTCTTCTAAAAGTGGAAAGTAGATATAAGACTCTATATCGCAAGAAGCTCCAGGGTAGCGATTCCAATACCAAGTCCCTCCAAAATCTCCACCTTTCTCTATGATTTTAAAATCATCAATACCTTGTTCTCTCAATCTAGCCCCGGCAAGCATACCCCCAAAGCCACCGCCAATAATTACGACTTCAATATCTTCTTTGATAGCTTCGCGATTGATTGCTTCATCAATATAAGGATCTTCAACAAAGTATGAGAATTCACCTTTTACTTCTTGGTACTGATCATTACCATCCTGTCTCAGGCGTTTATCTCGCTCTTCTCTATATTTTTTCCTGAGATGATCAGGATCAAAATCAAAACTTTCTAATTCAACTGCCATAAAATTTCCCCTTAGAAAAAATATTAATTTAAATTCTCAAAAATTTCACCAAATTATGAAGATATAAATTTATCTATATATTACCCGATATTAAGTTTAAAAATTCCATACGAGACTTTTGATTATCTCTAAATACTCCTAACATTCTACTGGTTATAGTACTAGAGCCATGTTTATTTACTCCACGACTGCTCATACACTGATGTTCAGCATCTATTACAACAGCTACTCCTTTTGGCTGAAGAACTCTATCAATGGTATCAGCAATTTGAGCGGTCATAGTTTCTTGAGTTTGCAGTCTTTTTCCGTACATATCTACAACTCTAGCCAGCTTACTTAAACCCACAACTCTTTGATCGGGAAGATAGGCTACATGTGCTTTACCTATTATAGGTACCATGTGGTGCTCGCAATGAGATTGAAGAGGAATATCTTTTACAAGAACTATTTCGTCATATCCTTCTATTTCTGAAAATACCTTAGACAGTATTTCTTCTGGATCTTGACCATATCCTTCATAGAATTCTTCGTAAGATTTTACTACTCTTTTAGGTGTTTCAATGAGGCCTTCACGTGCTGGATCGTCTCCCGCCCACGATATAAGGGTTCTTACTGCTTCCTCGGCTTCTTCTCTTGTAGGTTTATTGTTCATTTGTATGTTTTATTGTTAATGAAGAAGTAATTATACATGACTAAATGTCGTTAAAATGTCTATGGATTTAAATTATTAATAGATATAAATTACCCAAACACATTAATAATTGGAGAGGATATGAGTACTTTTGAGACACCAAATTTTTCTGTAGATCTGTCAGGGCAGGTTGCTTTGGTTACTGGAGCGTCCTCGGGACTGGGATATAGGTTTGCTAAGATTCTCGCTAAGTGTGGAGCTAAGGTTGCGCTAGCGGCTAGAAGAGTTGAAAAATTAGAGGCTTTAGATAAAGAAATCCGAGACGATGGAGGAGACTGTGCGGTTGTTCCCTTGGATGTTATGGATAGAGACAGTATCCGTAATGCAGTTGATGTAGTGGAAAATCAGCTTGGCTTGATAACAACGCTCATTAACAATGCCGGTATGGTGGACGCCCAGTGGGCAATTAAACAAGACGAAGCCTTAATAGATGGTGTCATCGATACCAATCTTGTTGGCCCTTATCTTCTCTCAAATGAGGTTGCTAGAAGACTTATCAAAAGTGAAAAGCCTGGAAGAATGGTTAATATTTCTTCTATGGCTGCTTTTAATACTGGTCCTAATTCTGCAGCTGTTCTGTATTCAACTACTAAATCCGCTATTGTGAGAATGACTGAGTCTTTAGCGGTTGAATGGGCTAAACATCACATTAATGTAAACGCTATAGCGCCTGGCATATTCCATTCAGAAATGGCTGACAAAATGCTAGAGCGAATAGGGGATGTGAGCAAAGGGTTACCTAGAAAAAGAATATGCGTGCCTGAACAAATGGATTCAACTTTATTATTTTTGGTATCGCCATCTTCGGAATGTGTAACCGGAACTTGTATCAAGATTGACGACGGACAAACTGCTCGATAAATCTTACTATGGGCAATCTCTACTTAACATATAGAGAAGGTTTTCCTCAGGATCTAAAAAGTCCGTTTCTTGAATATCCGGACGGCTCTTTAATTACCTATGAAGAGTTAGAAGAGCAGTCAAGCCAATACGCTAATGGTTTCTCTGATTTGGGCTTGCAGCCAGGAGATCGTGTATCAGTACAAGTAGATAAATCACCTGAAGTTATTTTCATATATCTTGCGTGTTTAAGATCTAATCTAATCTTCAACCCTTTAAACACTGCCTATAAAGAAAGTGAATTATCTTTCTTTTTAGACGACGCTAAACCATCAGTTTTTATTTGCAAAAAAGAAATATACGAAAACTTACCCTCCCTAGGACTGAAGAAAGAACCGCAATATGTCTATACACAGGTGCCTTTAGAGGGAGAGTCAATCCAGAATATAAAAAGGAAAGGTGATCATGAGATTGTGGATTGCTCAAAAGAACACACAGCGGCCTTACTCTATTCTTCGGGAACTACCGGAAAACCTAAAGGCATTATGTTAACTCACGGAAATATTGGATCTAATGCTTTGGCATTAAAAGAGGCTTGGAATTTTACCCAAGAAGATTGCTTGCTTCATGCATTACCTATTTATCACGTTCATGGTCTCTTCGTAGCTCTTGGGTGCGTTTTTCTATCAGGCTCTAGAGTGCTATGGATGAATGCATTTGATGCAGACGAAGTTGAAAAGGTTCTGCCTAAATGCTCTGTGATGATGGGGGTTCCTACT
>CAYVAL010000090.1:0-4138 GCA_964449395.1 uncultured Gammaproteobacteria bacterium
CAACAAATCCCAAACTTTCATCTTCACCGCCAACCCAAAAAATAATTGGAAACGCAAGTAATGCCATGAGATTTGTACCCGTTTGCGCTCCGAGCATCCTAAAACCAGTTAAATTTGTTCTTTCCTGACTATCAGAAGTAATTCTTGGAGTTAGAGAAGAGAATGGAACGCTTACAAGAGTGAAGCAAGTTCTATGTAGAAGATTGGCAAATAATAGGAAAAAGAAAAGAGCTCCACCTTCTAATGGAGGAACCCAAAACAAAAGTATAAAAGATAAAGCTAATGGTATATTTCCAAAGAGCAAATAAGGCCTATAAACACCCCATTTAGTTCTAGTTCGTTCAGCCATATAACCCATGAAAGGATCAGTTATGGCATCCCAAAACATTCCGATACCGTAAATTAAACCTGCAAGGGAAGGTGAAATACCCACAACATCTGTGTAAAAATATAAAAGGTATAAACCGACGCCGCTCCAATAGAGGCAGATTGCTATATCCCCTATTCCGTAGCCTAAACGAGTTTTAAGGTTTAATTTTTCAACTAGAGCTTCTGTCATAAAGCTAAGTTTATAGGTATGAAGAAAAGATTAAAGTTTTATCTTTTATTACCACCACAGTGTGTAAACGGTAACCAAGACAATTAGGATCAGTCCGGTTGAAATATTAAAGCTACGCGAAGTTTTAAAATTAATTGAACTAAGATCGACAGCTTTTTCTTGATCACTGTAACCTTGAACCAAGGCGGTCATGTAACATAAAAATCCTGTTACCAAGAACACTATTCCCATTCTGTGCTGAAAAGGAAAATCATCAGGTGCTAAAAAAAACATAGCAATAGATAAAATTAATGAAGCTAGAGCTGCAACTAAAACAGAAAGGCTGGTTGCCTTTTTCCAAAACAAAGCAACTAAAAATATAACTAAAATTCCTGGCGTAAAGAAACCTGTAAAGTTTTGAATATATTGAAAGGCAGATTCTAAATTTCCAAGAAGCGGTTGAGCACATAATGCTGCAATTACTATTGATATTAGGGCTACGTTTCTACCAACTACAACTAATTTTCTTTCGTTTACTTCTTGAGAAAGAAATTGCTTATAAATATCCATAGTGAAAATTGTGCTAACACTGTTTGTCATAGAAGCTAAAGAGGAAACAATAGCAGCTATAAGAGCTGCGAAAGTTAACCCTAAAAGACCAGCTGGTAACAAACTCATCATTGCAGGATATGCTGTATCGGGTGTATCTAGCTGAGGGATCAGAACAACAGCACATATTCCAGGAAGGACTACCACAAATGGCATTAATAATTTTAAGTAAGCAGCAAACATGACACCTTTTTGAGCTTCAGGTAGAGATTTTGCACCTAAAGCACGTTGAGTAATGTATTGGTTAAAACCCCAATAAGCAAAATGTGCTACCCATAAACCACCAATCAATACCCAGACACCAGGGAGATCTGGATAACTGGGGTTATCTTTGGATAAGATCATGTCAAATTTTTCAGGAACAGAATTAATCAATATCTGAAATCCTTCTAAAAAACCTTGGTTATTACTGATTTTATCCAGAGCAATAAATGAAACAGCTAACCCTCCAAATATCAAAAGAGCCACTTGAATTGCATCTGTTAAAGCTACTGCCTTCAATCCTCCTTTGAGAGAATAAGCTAATGAAAAAATTACCAAAGCCCATAATCCATAAACAATATCAAGCCCGGTAAGGGTGTTTATAGCCAGAGAGCCTAACCACAGTACGGAAGTTAAATTGATAAAAATATAGACTGCAACCCAAAATAAAGACAAAACAAGACAGACCCATTTATCAAACCTCTGTTCTAAAAATTGGGGCATTGTATAAATTTTCTTTTCCAAGAAAATAGGTAAAAAATATTTAGCCATGACAATTAATGCTATAGCAGCCGTCAATTCATACGTAGCTATAGCCATACCTACAACATATCCTTGTCCCGACATACCAATAATCTGTTCGGCAGAAATATTAGCTGCAATGAGAGAGGCTCCTATTGCCCACCAGGGCAGTGACCTACCTGCAAGAAAATAGTCCTCAGATGTCTTCTCTTTACCTTTATCTCTAGAAACCCATGTTGCGAGACCTATTAAGCCAAGACAATAAATGCCAATAATCCATAAATCTAAAACTGCAAACTTCATAACTAACTCCTAATTACATGGAAAAATTGACTTACCACCTTCTCCGCCTTCTAAATAAATTTTACCAATATCAAATTTCCATTTACCCACACTGGAGAATCCTATTAAAGAATCTATACTCCTTAAATCAGCACCCTTATTCTTAAGGCACTTTAATGGTAATCCTATAGTCTGCCATTTTTTCTCTTCTAAGCTTGAAATAAAATGTCTTATATCTATCTCTAAATCACAATTTGTGCCGCAATCAAGTCTATAAAAAAGAGGATTATCAAGATCTTCTTTTAATAATCTAAAATCAAAAGTAAGAATGCCGCTAGCTTTTTCTTCTGTTTGTAAATTTAAGCTAATATTATTCTGTAAAGACCATTTAGAAGGCCCTTCATTAAAAGATACCCTATACGCATCTTCTTGAAGTTTGCCGTCTATTATCCGGACAGACACTTCATTATTCTCACTAATCATTATTTTTTTGTTAAAAATAGATTCCCCCAAAGGTGACCCAACAATAACGTGATACCCTTTTGTTGGCCAACCCTGCAATAAAACATCTCCTAGTCTTGAGTCTTTTATAAGCTCCGTATCTTCTTCTAATAAGTCTATAAAAATATTATCTTTCAACGTAAGTCCATATCCGTACTTAAATAAAGGTTCATAAGAAGATTCCCAAAAATTTAAAGTGGATTGATTTATATCTTTAGGCCATGAAAAGGGAAGTTTGCCCTTAAAGTCAGTTTCTAAACCATCTTGCGTTTGGGCAAAAAGAACTTCAGCTACGCCATCTCCTTCCGTGCCAGGAAGCCAAGTTGCAACAAATGCATCTGCAGTATTTAATTCTTTATTTACCCATAAAGGCCTACCAGAAACAAATAAGTAGATAATATCCACTCCTTTCTCCCTTAACTCTTCAGCAACGGCAAGGTGATCAAATTCATTGTTATTGAAAGAAAGATCATTAACTGATCCTTGATATTCAGCATATGGATCTTCTCCAATTACTATGATTGCCGAGTCTGGTTTAGACTGAGATTTTCCATCAACACTAAAATAAATTTCTCCTTTAGCTTTTTTAACAAAGCGTTCTAGACCCTGATAAATAGTGGTAGCCCCGGGAAAATTTTTATTTGTAGTGCCTGTTCCCTGCCAAGTAAAAGACCATCCGCCGGATATTTTTGAAATTTCTTTAGCACCTTTTCCAATAACTAAAATTTTCTTTGCAGGGTTCAGAGGCAAAGTTTTATTATTATTCTTAAGAAGGACTAAAGACTCTCGAACTGCCTGACGAGCAAGATCTCTGTGGGACTTCGAACCAATAGTTTGGTTTGGAAAATTTTTATGTCTATAAGCAGGTCTCTCCTTATTGAACAGGTCATACAGTAACTTTACCCTCAGAACTCTTCTTACAGCATCATTGAGTCGACTAATAGAGATTTTTCCTGATTGTACTTGAGCTAAGGTATTTTCATATAGAGACTTCCACGAATCCGTAACCATAAACATGTCTAAACCGGCATTGATCGCTTCCGGACAAGTAGACACGAGACAGCCCTCAACTTCTTGATGGCCATTCCAGTCACCTAGGACAACTCCCTTGAAACCCATTTCCTCTTTTAATAAATTAGTCAGGAGGTATTCGTGCCCATGAAGTTTCTCTCCATTCCATGAATTAAAAGAAGCCATAATAAATTGGACTCCAGATTCGATAGTTGAAAAATAACCTTGTCCATGAATATCAATTAAGTCCTTTTGAGAAAGAACTGTATTTCCTTTATCTACTCCATTCAGTGTTCCACCATCTCCAATGAAATGCTTGGCTGTTGCTAGCACCTTACCCTTTTTAAGAAAATCTTTATTTAATATACCCTGATAACCTTCTACTGCAGCCTTGCCCATTTTTGCTACAAGCTCAGGGTCTTCAGAAAATCCTTCATAAGTTCGTCCCCACCTATCATCAACTGGGACTGAAAC
>CAYVAL010000091.1:0-4129 GCA_964449395.1 uncultured Gammaproteobacteria bacterium
CAGTATAGATCTTCAGAGACTAATGAGAGGCCAGTTAGAAGAATATGATTGGGAGGGTATCGATAAGGCACTTTCTGTATTAAGTCAAAAACAAATCTTATTAGACGATACCCCGGCACTATCTCCCTCTGAGATAAGAGCTAGAGCCCGGAGGGTTAAAAGAGAAAATCCTGATTTAGCTATGATTGTTATTGATTACCTTCAGTTAATGCAAGTTCCTGGTAGAGGTGATAATAGAGTAGCCGAAATTAGTGAAATAAGTAGATCTCTTAAGGCTCTGGCAAAAGAACTTAATGTTCCAGTGATTGCTTTATCTCAACTTAATAGGGCCGTTGAAACAAGACCGAATAAACGACCGATTCTAGCAGATTTAAGAGATTCCGGAGCTATCGAACAAGATGCAGATGTAATAGCTTTTCTTTACAGACATTCCTACTATGATCCAACTGATCTGGAGAGTAAAGGCAAGGCGGAAGTTAATATTGCTAAACAACGAAACGGCCCTACAAAGGCAGTCCCAGTAGCTTTTATAGAGAACACGGCAACATTCCAGAATTTAGCTAAGAGTGATAGGTTTCCTCCTAGGTATTATGATGAAAGTGACGATTCATAATTTATATAAATTGTCATAAACCTGTCCAATTTTCCCCTTGCAAGACAAACTATAATTGTTAAATTAATCAAAATAAGAACTTAAGAAGTTTATGAAAATTCACTATACAGAAGAGACACCTAGAAAAATTAGAGATTATGATATTTCGCAACCAGAACTAGGACCTGAAGAAGTCGAAGACATTGCCGAAATATTTAAGACTCCATTAACAGGTACGTTTAATTGGGACTACTCAATACAAGATAATAGGATTGCAAAACTTTATGAGCTTGGAAAAAAGCTTAATTGGAATGTTTCTATGGATATTGACTGGGACAGACCGCTGGTTGTATCTGAAGAGATCCCCGTTATGTTCTGGGACGAGTATCCTCCTTATAAAAAACTGACCGATGAACAAAAAAGAGAATTTTTGAGACACAGAGGGGCAAGTCAATTTAGTCAATTTCTACATGGAGAGCAAGGAGCTCTTCTCGTTGCTTCCCAGTTAGTATCATGTGCACCTACCTATCAGGCCAAATTGTACGCGGCCTCTCAAGCATTTGATGAAGCTAGGCATGTTGAAGCTTTTACAAAATATATACAGACTAGATCCAAGCTTATGTATCCAGTTGGTTCTGGTCTTAAAAGTTTATTAGATAAAATTTTGACAGACGAAAGATGGGATTTGAAGTTAATTGGCATGCAAATTATCATTGAAGGCTTGGCCTTGGCAGCATTTAATACAGCTAAAGCGGTAACTCCTGATCCTGTACTTAGAGATATATTGCATTTGATTATTAGAGATGAAGCCAGACATGTGACTTTTGGCGTTAATTATCTCGAAGACTTCATAGAAAATCTTACTGACGAAGAGCGTGAAGATAGGGCAATGTTTGCTTATGAAGCTTGTGTTATTAGCAAGGAAAGATTATTCCCTACGGACGTATTCAGAAAATTTGGTTGGGATGAGAATGAAGCTAGAGATTTCTCCAATAAAGCAGGGTTTGCAACAGAATTCCAAAGATTACTCTTTTCGAGAGTTGTCCCGAATCTTTCGCGAATTGGTTTACTCACTGATAAAGTGAGACCACTTTATGAAGAGCTAGGAGTTTTAGAGTTTGAATCACATACATCAGACGATATATCTTGGGCTGAGTTAGAAAAGCCACTAGATTTAACTGCTTAAATTTTTTAATTTTATTGTTCCTTCGGCAGGTTTTTGTTAACCTGTAATCCCATCGTTGTGAAGTTATTTTTTTACGGCTTCTAATGACCTTTTGATGGGAAATAAACAGACTAGATTTATATTCGTTACCGGTGGAGTTGTATCCTCACTCGGTAAGGGTATAGCTTCAGCATCTTTGGGTGCTATCTTAGAAAGCAGAGGACTGTCTGTAACAATTCTTAAACTTGATCCATATATAAACTTAGACCCTGGTACTATGAGCCCTTTTCAGCATGGAGAGGTCTTTGTAACAGAGGATGGCTCGGAAACTGATCTAGATTTGGGACATTATGAAAGATTTCTTACTTCTAAGATGTCGAAGGCCAATAACTTTACCACCGGTCAAGTATATGAAGAAGTCCTTAGAAAAGAACGTAAAGGAGATTATTTAGGGGGAACTGTTCAAGTCATACCTCACATAACTGATGAGATAAAAAAAAGGATTATAAATGGAGCTGGTAATTCAGAAGTCGCAATAGTAGAAATTGGCGGTACAGTTGGTGATATTGAGTCGCAACCTTTTTTAGAAGCGATTAGACAAATGAAACTAGACTTAATGCCTCATCAAACTTTATTCATGCATTTAACGCTTTTACCGTTTTTAAAATCTGCAGGAGAGACTAAAACTAAACCAACTCAAAGATCTGTTAAAGAGATGCTATCCCACGGATTACAGCCTGATATTTTGGTTTGTAGATCTGATGAGCAAATGGAAGAAGAAGAAAGAAGGAAGATTGCTTTATTTACAAATGTAAACAGAGATTCTGTGATTTCAATGCCAGATGTCGATTCAATATACAAAATACCTATAGAGCTTAATTATCAAAAAGTAGATGAGATAATTCTAGAAAAACTTAAATTCAAATCTTTAAAAAAAGCAAACCTTAATGACTGGAAAAGAGTTATTAAAGAAGATCTTGAACCAAAAGATTCTGTAAAAATATCTATGGTAGGTAAATATACTGATCTAGCAGATGCTTATAAATCCTTAAACGAAGCGCTTAAGCATGGAGGGTTTAAGAATAATCTTAAAGTAGATATTGATTACGTAGATTCAGAAAAATTAAATTTAAAGAATGTACATAATAAGTTGAAAAATTCTGATGCAGTATTAGTTCCAGGTGGATTTGGTGAAAGAGGGATAGAAGGAATGGTTTGTGCGGTACAGTATGCAAGAACTAAATTAATCCCTTATTTAGGAATCTGTCTTGGCATGCAAATTGCTGTAATAGAATTTGCAAGAAATGTTGCAAAACTTAAGTCAGCAAATAGTACTGAATTTAATGATACAACTAAGTTTCCAGTAGTTGGTCTCATTAGTGAATGGCTAGATTTGGAGGGTTCAGTTGAAAGACGAGATTCTAGTTCAGATTTAGGAGGTACTATGAGGCTGGGCGCACAAGAATGCCACCTTGAAAAGAACTCTTTAACTCGTAATTTATATAAAAAGAGTAAAATTAAAGAAAGACATCGCCACAGATATGAAGTTAATAACAACTTAATAGATGCTTTAACCACCATGGGACTGAGTATTGTTGGAAAATCTGCCGATAAAATGCTTGTAGAAGTAATAGAAATTAAAACACACCCCTGGTTTGTGGGATGTCAATTCCACCCCGAATTTACATCGGATCCTAGAAAGGGCCATCCGCTGTTTTCAGGATTTATAAAAGCTGCAAAAATGAATAAATACAAGAAATGAAAACTATAGAAGTTAATGATATTCATATAGGAAACGATTTGCCTTTTGTCCTTATTGCTGGGCTGAATGTTTTAGAAGACGAAAAGACAATTGAGACAGTAATCTCTAAGTGCATAGAATCTAGCAAAGCGCAAAACATACCATATATTTTTAAGGCTTCTTATGACAAAGCAAATAGGTCATCAATTGATTCTTATAGAGGCCCTGGAGTGGAAAGAGGACTGACAATTTTATCAGAACTAAAGAAAGACTACGAAGTTCCGGTGATTTCTGATGTTCATACTCCTAGAGAGGCTGAATTAGCGGCTAATGTATTAGATATAATTCAGATACCAGCTTTCTTGAGTCGACAAACTGATTTAATCGAAGCTGCTTGTTCTACTTCTCTTCCCTTAAACATAAAAAAAGGTCAGTTCCTCGGACCTTCTGATATGTCAAATATATTAAAAAAATGTAGTCATTTTAAAAATGACAACATAATGATTTGTGAACGCGGCACTTCATTTGGGTACCATAATTTGGTAGTTGATATGTTGGGTATGGTCGAGCTTAAAAAAACTAATTCGCCCATAGTTTTTGATGTCACTCATTCTTTGCAAAGACCAGGAGG
>CAYVAL010000092.1:0-4057 GCA_964449395.1 uncultured Gammaproteobacteria bacterium
GTGCAAAAATGCAAGATGTAGCTCAAAGGGTTATGCAAGGTAAGACCATGAATGCTGGACAAATATGTTTAGCACCAGACTACGCTTTAGTTCCTGAAGAAAAAGTAGAAGAATTTGTTCAGGCTAGTGTCGAAGTTACTTCAGAGATGTACCCTGATATGAAAGATAATGATGACTTCACATCTATTGTTAACCAAAAGCACTTCGATAGAATTCAAGGGCTTTTAGAAGATGCGAAAGAAAAGGGTGCTGATATTGTTGAGATTAATCCTTCGAATGAAGACTTCTCCCAGCAACCGCATCATAAAATACCTCCAACTTTATTATTAAACCCTTCTGAAGACATGAAAATAATGCAAGAAGAGATATTTGGACCCGTATTACCTGTTAAGACATATAAAGACGTCTCAGAACCAGTGGAATATATAAATAGTAAGGATAGACCTTTAGGCCTTTATTACTTCGGTGAAGACTCAAATGAAAAGGACTTTGTATTAGACAACACTACTTCTGGTGGTGTAACAGTTAATGATGTTATCTCACACATACAAATGGAAGACTTGCCTTTTGGCGGTGTTGGTCCAAGTGGTATGGGCTCTTATCATGGTTATGATGGATTTAAAGAGTTTAGTCATGCAAAAGCTGTCTATAAGCAAACAAGATTTAACTTAATGAAATTAGCTGGTCTTGTACCGCCTTATAAAAAGAAGGAAGAAAAGACTAATACTGCATAAATAGTATTAAAAGCTGATATAGGATTCGTATGAAAAATATATCTCTTTTTATTGCGCTAAAATACTTTCGCTCCAGAAGTAGTGGATTTGTTTCTTTCCATTCCGGGATGGCTATATTCGGAATTACTCTTGGTCTTTTAATACTTATATTAGTAACCTCTGTTATGAATGGATTTCAGAGAGAGTTAAAGGAAAGAATCTTAGAAACTATTCCTCATGCTTCAATTCTGGGTGATATTCAAATAGATGAATACTCCTCTATAGAAAGAGTCTTATACGAAAACACTCAAGTCATGGGTGTTGCACCTTATATAGAGACTCAGGGTTTATTAAGTTCTGGTTCGTTTCTTAAGGGTGTTTATTTGTATGGAGTGACTCCAGAGTACGAAAAAACTGTTTCTAAGATCGATAGTCACATGATAGTAGGCTCATTTAGTAGTTTAGAAGAAGAAAATTATAATTTAGTTATAGGTGATATTTTATCTCTTCAATTAGGTGTCAATATTGGTGATTCCATTAATGTCCTTGTTCCTGATACTGGATTAGGTATTGCAGGAATATTTCCTAGAACAAAAAAATTTAAAGTAAGTGGTATTTTTAGTGTAGGAGCTCCTGAAATAGATCAAAGTTATGCTTATATGAGTATTAGTAATGCTTCTAAGTTATTAAGGATGAATAATTCAATTACAGGAGTAAGGATCAAATACAAAGATCTTTTTGAATCTGCTTATCAAGTGCGATCAGATATAGTTAATTTAAATACTCTGAAAAATAAACGCCTCGTTAGTACTACTTGGCAGCAGAATTATGGGACTTTATTTGAAGCTATTCAGAATGAACGATTTCTGGTTTCTTTTATGTTGTTTATGTTAATTATTCTGTCCGGATACAATTTAATGTCTATGTTGGTTATGACTGTAAATGAAAAGAAATCTCAAATAGCCATTCTTATGACAATGGGTGCAACAACCAATACCATAAGGAATGTATTTTTAATTTTTGGAAGTCTGGTTGGGTCCTTTGGTATATTGCTAGGTTGTTTGTTTGGAATTCTAATTTCTATAAATTTTGGCTCTTTGATTAATTTTCTAGAAGCCTTAATCGGTATTAAATTTTTACAAGTTTATTTTATAGATTATTTTCCAATAGACATAAGGTTTGAGTGGGTGTCTATGATTTGCATCTTAACTTTTATATTTTGCTTACTCTTTACATTATACCCATCAAGACTTGCCTCTAAAATTGACCCTGTAGAAGTGTTAAAAAATGAATAAAGTAATTTTAGACGTACAAAATATATTTAAATATTTTGATCAAAATAATACTCCTTTAAAAGTTTTAGAGAATTTATCTTTAAGTATAGAGGAGGGTGAGAGTCTTGGGCTAATAGGTGCATCTGGATCTGGTAAATCTACTCTTTTACATGTTATTTGTGGATTAGAAATGCCCGATTCAGGGAAAGTTTTTGTTAAAGGAAATGACATTACAAATCTCGATATAAATCAAAGGTCTTTATTAAGAAATAAGGAAATAGGCTTTGTTTATCAATTTCATCATTTACTTCCTGATTTATCGACAATTGAGAACATTGCTTTGCCAGCATTACTTTCGGGTACAGATAGAGAACAAGCTTTTAAGTACGCCATGTCCTTACTGGAACAGGTAAATCTTAAAGGAAAGGAGCAAAGTAAACCAAATCAACTTTCCGGTGGAGAGAGACAACGAGTAGCTATCGCCAGATCAATGGCCAATAGACCTTCTTGTTTAATTATGGATGAACCAACAGGTAATTTAGATTCCAAAAACGTAGATAATTTTATGGATTTATTGATGGATATGATCCAAATACATAAAACAACCCTAATTGTCGCTACACATGATAAAAATGTCTCCAGTCGACTGGATAGACTCTTAAGCTTAGAATAGATTTTTATGGGTAAAAAAAATAAAGAATTATCCAGCTTAAAATTATATGGCAGGCTGTTATCGTATGTCTTGCCCTATATACCTCTTTTCCTATTGAGCATATTGGGTTTTGCAATCTATTCAGGATCACAAGTAGCTGCCACAGAGTGGCTTAAAAGAGTTATAGATTATGTCAATAACCCCGAAGGTGATTTAAGGCTGGTATTGCCCATAGCATTGATAGCAATTGCTTTTATCAGAGGTATAGGTTTCTTTGTCGGTAACTATCTTCTATCTTCTATCTCCAATAGATTGGTGCATAATTTAAGATCTGAACTTTTTAAAAAGCTGACCGTTTTACCTAGCTCTTTTTATGACGAGCATAGTTCAGGACATCTCATATCAAGAATAACATTTAATGTAATGCAGGTGACGGGAGCCGCAACCAATGCCTTAAAAATCTTCATTAGGGAAGGTCTCTTGGTGATAGGTTTAATCACTTATCTAATGTTCTTAAACTGGACACTAGCTCTATTTTTATTCATTGCAGCTCCTTTCATAGCGTTAATAGTTGGTATTGCAGCTAAGAGACTAAGAAAGATTAGTGGAAAAATTCAAACAGCTATGGGCGATGTAACACACGTTGCCTCAGAAACCATAAACGGTTACGAGGAAGTAAAATCCTTTGGTGGTGAGGATTATGAAATTGAAAGGTTCAATAAGGCTAGCGATAACAATAGGAGACAAAATTTAAAACTAGAAGCGACCAACTCAATAGCATCTCCGTTGGTTCAAATTTTTGTTTCTGCCGCATTAGCCTTGATAACATGGTTGGCTCTAGATGCATCTATAGTCTCTGAAATGACACCTGGAACTTTTATAGCCTTTTTTACTGCAGCTGGAATGTTAGCAAAACCAGTACGTCAGTTATCAGAGATTAATAGTCAAATTCAGAAAGGATTGGCTGCAGCTGAGGATATTTTTGATCAATTAGACGAAGACCCTGAAAAAAATGAAGGGACTTATCAAGCAGATGATATTAAAGGGAAAATTAACTTCAAAAACGTTTCTTTTTCATACGGCAATTCAGATCTACATATTCTTAGTGATATAAATTTAGATATAGTTGAAGGTGAATCCGTTGCTTTTGTAGGAAAATCAGGAGCAGGTAAAACCACACTAATGAGCCTGTTACCAAGATTTTATGACGGCTTTGAAGGTGAAATAAGGGTTGATGGGGTTTTATTAAATGAATTTGAGATAAAAAACTTAAGGTCTCATATTGCTTTGGTTAGTCAGAACATCACTTTATTCAATGACACTATCGCAAACAATATCAATTATGGCTCTGAAGAGAGAACACTTGAAGAAATTAAAGCAGCAGCAATAAAAGCTAATGCCCATGATTTTATTGAAGC
>CAYVAL010000093.1:0-4050 GCA_964449395.1 uncultured Gammaproteobacteria bacterium
GTAGCTGATGAGGCGACCATCCTGTATAACCCAGAGTCAGGATATAGTTTTTTGGGCCATTCTCATGCGCTATATCTTCAATTGCATCATAGTCTGTGCTCATTGATATATTTTTACTGACCTTTACTGTTCCTTTCCAAGATTTATCTGAAGTATGAAGTATAAATATGGCACCAGGATTAACTGGACCACCTAAAAATACATTTCGATTTATATTGCTTACATCAGAGAACTGCATGCCTTTCAGCAAGTCCTTAAGCTCAAGATTTAATGGTCTATTAAAAATTAATCCCAGTGAGCCATTTTCATTATGGTCACAAATATATATTAATGAATCGGTAAAATAAGAAGACCCTTCTTCATTTGGAGCAAAGAAAAGTAATTTTCCTTTCAAATCTTCTTCTGATTTCGCCATATATTTAGTTTTGTATATATAAATTATAAAAATAAAAAGCGCTTATAACTAATGCATGCTCAATTTCTCTGTTTTTTATCAGAGAGGGAATATCGTCAATTTTTTTAAATATAATCTCTATATCTTCCGTGCCATCTAAATTTTGATCACTCGATTTTTTACAGTCTAATACAAGATAGGTATAGGTGTGGTTAGACATAATTGCAGGGTTGGATTCTACCCTTCCTATTTCTATGACTTTATTTCCTTCAAAGCCAGTTTCTTCTTTTAATTCTCTAATTGCAGCTTCTTTAGGATCTTCACCAAAATCAGCCATACCACCTGGTATTTCTAAAGATGCTTTTTCAGAGCCAAATCTATACTGGTTTACCATAACAACTTCTCTTTGAGGGGTTATGGGAATTATATTTACCCAAGTAGGCACTTCCATTACCCACACATCATGATCGGTACCGAGTTTAGGTGAGGTAACTGCATCTTCTCTCATTTTAAAAATTTTATTCTCTAGTAAATACTTCGAAGATTTTTTTTTCCATTTCTTTATCATGAATTTCCCTTAAAATTGAGCTTTCTATTTAACTATCCTAACTTAAATGAATTCTGAACAGTTTTTAAATTGGATTATTAGCAATCCTGAGTACGCTGGATTTGCGATGCTATTAATTGGTTTTCTAGAATCATTCTTTATCTCTGGAGCGGTTTGGCCTAGCGTGGTTTTACTTCTTTTTGCTGTCGGTCTTAGTGAGGCTGATATAAAACTTGCTTATATCTGTATAGGTGCCGGTATAGGCTCTTGGGTAGGAGACACCTTGAGCTTTTATTCAGGACTATTTTTTGGACCTAAATTAAAAAACTTAGAATTTTTAAAGAAAAGAGAAGCTATTTTTATTAGAGGGGAAGATTTCTTTAATAAGTATGGTTGGAGCGGAATTTTGATTGGAAGATTAATTCCAGCTATAAGACCATTCATCCCTTTTATCGCAGGTATCTCTTCTATGAAATCTATCATATTTATCATCAGTTCTATTTTAGCCTGTGTGATTTGGTCGTTAGCACTAGCAATTTTAATTTTAGGAATAGATAATATAATCAACTTATTTTAAAACTTTATAAATTATGTCAAGACATCAAGCATTAGATACCTTTGGAAGATCCGGTAACCCAGTTTTTGGAAATAGATTTGATGAAGATGCTCAGTTTAGAGATCTTCCTGTTTCTCAAAAAATGACTTTAGATGGAACAGTAAATAAAACTGGAATCTTGCTAACTTTCTGCTTTGCTACTGCTGCCATTAGTTGGAATATGCCGAATCCTATACTTATGGGATTTGGAGCTATAGGAGGTCTAGTCTTGGCCTTAATTACAATGTTTCGTCCCAAATCAGCAGGATTTACAGCTCCTCTTTACGCTTTATCGCAAGGACTGTTTTTAGGAGGTATAACAGTAATTTTTGAAGCTCAGTACCCAGGGATTGCTATTCAAGCAATAGGATTAACATTTGGAACTTTAGCCTCTTTATTGGTTTGTTACAAAACAGGCATTATTAAACCAACTGAGAATTTCAAGCTCATGATAGTTAGTGCTACAGCAGGAATAGGATTACTTTATGTGGTTAATATAGGGATGCTATATTTCGGTGGTGGAGAGGGGATAGGCTTTATTCACTCTAGCGGCTTAATGGGCATAGGCTTCAGCTTATTTGTTGTTGCCATAGCGGCATTAAACTTAGTACTAGATTTTGATTTCATTGAACAAGGCTCAGAAAATGGCTTACCCAAACACATGGAATGGTTTGGGGCATTGTCTTTAATGGTTACTTTAGTATGGTTGTATCTGGAAATATTGAGACTCCTCGCCAAAATAAGAAATAACTAAATGGACTTCAATACCATCTTTTTTGGTGGTCTAGCATTGCTTTCCTTTGCTGTATTTTTCTATCTAGGCAAAATGAAAGCTTCAAAGTCTCAAACCGACAGAGACGATAGAATTGACTGGTCTGGAGGGAAGTTTTCTTTTAGGAGTTGTATAACCGTAGCTTTAGCTATTTTTTTAATTTTATATTTCCTAAATTATTTTATTCTCTCTTAGCTCACAAAGCGTCTAAGAATAATTTCTCCCATTCTTCTTGCGAAGGCAGTCTTGGTGTAGTTGCGTTACTTGGATCTGTCATGGAATGGGCTACAAGACCTGGAATCATGTCTTCAGTAACTCCCATTGCTGCCAGTCCATCGGGCAGTCCAATCTCTTGATTTAAGAGTTCTATTTCATCTGCTAGATCTACAGAACTATCTTTTCCCATTGCACGCAAGATTCTAGAATATTTATTACCTACATGATCTTTATTGAACCTTAGAATGGTAGGTAAAATTACGCCATTCAATGTTCCGTGATGCAGTCTTAATTCTAAGTCTGCTCCTAATGCATGACTCATTGAATGAACTGCCCCTAATCCCTTAGAGAATGCCATTGCACCTTCAGTTGAAGCCATCATCATATTCCAGCGCGCCTCTTTATCTTGACCGTTTTTTACAGCTCTTATCAAACTCTCTTCACCAATCACTTTCTCAACACCATCTAAGCCTACAGCTTCCGCAGGTGGGTCAATAACAGGAGAAAGAATGGCTTCAATACAATGGGTTAGGGCGTCCATTCCTGCACCTGCTGTAAGAACAGGCGGTAGACCTAAGGTCAACTCAGGATCACATATTGCGGCATCAGGCCTAAGATGATCGCTTGCGAGAATAAGTTTTCTACCGTCATTCATAATAATTACTGCACCTAATGAAACTTCGCTGCCAGTCCCTGAAGTGGTTGGTATAGCTATCATTGGCATAGTTTTATTAATTTTCCCAACACCACCTTCGTTAACAGAATAATCTACAACATTACCTTCATGATTTGCCATCAAAGCAACTGCTTTGCCCAGATCCATACTTGAACCTCCTCCAAAACCAATTACTCCATCGCAACTATTTTCTTGATAAACTTTTAGCGCATCATTTACAGCTTGTTCTGTTGGATTGGCTGGTGTTTCTTCGTAAAAAGAAGGGGAGAGTTCATTAGAAAGTAGATTTCTAATTTTGTCTGACATTCCCATTGCTGCAAGGCCTGGATCGGTACATATAAGTGGTTTTTTGATTCCGTTTGCTTTTAGGACTTCAGATATATTTTTTATAGATCCGTTTTCAAAGTAGGGTTTGTTTAAATAGTTTAATTGCATGATTTTATTCTTGTTTTAGTGCTGTAATTCTATATGTATTTTATTTTTTTTAGAAAGAATATACTAACGAAAATGAAAATTTTAGATGAGCCCAAAGCTATTAGGTTGAAGATAATGGATTATCTTTCTAGAAGAGAGCACTCCTCTAAAGAAATCTTTCAAAAAATGTCTCAAAGAGTGGAATCAAGAGAGATGCTTGAAGACACAATAAATGGATTAGTAGAAGATGGATTATTGAGCGATGAGCGTTTTGCCGAGAGTTATTTTCAAAGTAGAAAGAATAGAGGTTTTGGTCCATTAAGAATTAAGAATGAACTTAGCCAGCGTGGGGTTAAGGATAGTATTTTTATCTCTATTCAAGCAGATACAGACTGGTCTCTCTATGCATTCGAAGTCTTAGTTAAGAAATTAAATG
>CAYVAL010000094.1:0-4047 GCA_964449395.1 uncultured Gammaproteobacteria bacterium
TAGATGCCCTTCTACCCGAAGCCTTTGCCACAGTCAGAGAAGTAAGCAAGAGACAACTGGGACTGAGACATTATGACTGTCAGCTTATTGGAGGAATAGCTCTTCATAACTGTCAAATAGCCGAAATGGCTACAGGGGAAGGAAAGACTCTGGTAGCAACCCTTCCATCTTTTTTGAATTCCATTACTGAAAGAAAAGTTGTTCTAGTAACAGTGAATGACTATTTAGCAAGAAGAGATGCTGAATGGATGGGGCCGATATATGAGAATCTAGATATGTCTGTTTCTTTTATTATTCCAGGCCAACAGTTAGAAGAAAGAAAAACTGCTTATGATGCAGATGTAATCTACGCCACAAATAATGAGCTTGGTTTTGACTTTCTAAGAAACAACATGGTGGTGAGTGCCAATGACAGAATGATGAATGATTATTATTTTGCGATCATAGATGAAGTTGATTCTATTCTAATTGACGAAGCTAGAACTCCATTAGTGATATCGGGACCGGCAGAAAATACAGCTCAGATTTATCAAAAAATTAGTAAGTTCATTCCAAAACTTGAAGAGCAAATTGTTGAGACCGAAGAAGTAGAATCAGAAGTTAGAGAAAAAGTAGATTCTGGACATTTCATTCTAGACGAGAAGTCTAAACAAGTAGAACTTACAGATTTTGGGCATGATTTTATTGAAAAATTACTTAAAGATGAAAATCTTCTTGAAGAGGATCAGAGTTTGTATTCATCAGGAAACTTAAGATTGTTGCATTATATTCAATCGTCATTGAGGGCCCATTTCCTGTTTTATAAAGATGTGGACTATATGGTTCAAGATAAACAGGTTGTACTAATTGACGAGAACACCGGCAGAGCGATGCCAGGTAGAAGATTGGCCGATGGTTTGCACCAGGCAATTGAACAAAAAGAAAATGTTCCCATTCAAATGGAAAGTCAAACCTTGGCTTCTTGTACCTTCCAAAATTATTTTAGGCAGTATGAAAAGTTATCCGGTATGACAGGAACTGCCTCAACTGAAGCAGAAGAATTTTCTGAAATATATGGCTTAAATGTATTGGAAGTACCAACCAATGAACCTATGGTAAGGGATGATAGAAATGACCTTGTTTATCTTACTCAAAATGAAAAATACAAAGCTGTTATTGAAGAGATAAAAGAGTTCAAGAACAAAGGTAACCCCATACTCGTTGGAACTGCTTCTCTAGAGAGCTCTGAATTTTTATCCAGTCTTTTAAAAAAAGAGAATATTGATCATCAGGTTCTTAATGCTAAAAATCACGCAAGAGAAGCTGAAATTATTTCTCAAGCAGGTAAGCCTGGTGTCATTACTATAGCAACTAACATGGCCGGAAGAGGAACAGACATTGTTCTGGGAGGTAATTGGGAAGCTGAGTATGAAAAACTTAATACGGAAGATCCAGGAAAAAAAGAAGAGCTTCAAGCAACATGGAAAGGTCTAAACGAGAAGGTTCTTAACTCTGGGGGGCTGCACGTCATAGGAACTGAGCGAAATGAATCTCGTAGAATGGATAATCAATTAAGAGGTCGTTCCGGAAGGCAAGGAGATCCAGGGTCGTCAAGGTTTTACATATCTTTAGAGGATAATCTAATGAGGATATTCGCTTCGGATCAAATGAAAAACATGATGCAAAGAGTTGGTCTAGAAGATGGAGAATCCATAGAACATAGAATGTTGAGTGGAGCTATTGAAAGAGCCCAAAAAAGAGTTGAAGGAAGAAATTTTGATATAAGAAAAATGTTACTTGAATACGATGATATGGCAAATGAACAAAGACAAATCATTTATTCTCAAAGAAATAATATTTTAGAAGCAGATGTCATAACTGAACTGCTTGACTCTATGAGAGAAACGGTAATTTCAGATGAACTAGATGCCGTATCTCAAGGCGATTTAGAGCCACATGAATGGAACCTTGATATCTTGGAGAGTTCTCTATCAAATATATTTGGCCTACAAATTCCAGTAAAAGAGTGGGTAGCCTCGGGTAAAAGTATTACTCGTGAAGAAATAGAAGAAAAAATACTAGCGTCTGCTAATGATTCTTATTCTGAAAAAAGTAGAAGTATAGGGCCTGTGATGAGAGATTTTGAAAAACAAATTCTCCTTCAGATAATCGATAATGCCTGGAAAGACCATCTTGCTGAAGTAGATGCGCTTAGACAAGGGATAGGTTTAAGAAGTTATGCTAGCAAGAACCCTAAGCTAGAGTTTAGAAGAGAGTCTTTTGAATTATTTGAAAGCCTCTTAAATAAAATAAGAATAGAAGGAATAAGATTTCTATCTAGAGTAGAGATTGAATTAGAAGATTCAGGAGATTTAAATCTACCTAAACAGAATGAAACACAATCTTTAGATCATCAAAGCCCTCAATCAGCACTAGCACCTTCACAAAAAGAAGAGCCCTCTTCATCGGAACAAGGTAATAGGAGGCTCAGAAGAGCAGAGGCAAAAATGGCAAGAAAGAATGCCAGAAAAAAATAATGCCAGAAAGAATACATAATATTGATGGTATTAAATTTGGATCTGCTTCTAGTAACACCCGCTATGGAGACAAGGAAGACAGCTTGGTTGTAACCCTTCCTCCGCAAGCTAAGCTCAGCGGAAAATTTACCTCTAATAAATTAAGAGCAGCACCAGTAAATTTAGCAATCGATAATCTGTCTTGCTCTTCACAAGGAAAGAAAGTTTTATTAATTAATGCAGGAAATGCTAACGCAGCTAATGGACCTAAAGGCTTAATCGATGTTAAGAGATACTGTAAAGAAATTGCTTCGGACTTAGACATAAATGTAGAAAATGTCATTCCCTTCTCTACAGGTGTCATAGGTGAGGCAATGCCTGTAGAGAATTATCTTGGTGCATTTAGAGAAGCCCTCACGAGACTTAATGTGAATAATTGGAAGAATGCTGCTGGCGCTATTTTAACTACTGACACAAAACCTAAAATTATTTCAAAAGAAATAAAAATTGGAAAAAAGTCATACTGTGTAACTGGTTTTGCAAAAGGCTCTGGAATGATTAGGCCTGACTTTGCAACTCTCCTCAGTTTTGTATTTATTGACGCAAAAATTAGTCAAAGCTCTCTGAATAAAATGCATTCTGAAGCTCTAAAAGTTAGTTTTGAGGCTATAACAGTTGATGGAGACACATCGCCTAATGATTCATCCTTGCTGGTAGCTAACGGTAATAAAGATAAATTTATTAAGACAGGGTCTTTAGCTGAAAAAAAATTATCTAAGATAATTATAGAAATATTTAAAGAATTGGCTGTGTTATTAGTCGAGGACGCAGAAGGGGCTACAAAAAAAATAAAAATTAAAGTCTCTAAAGCTAAAAATATTGAGCAAGCTAGATCCGTAGCTTTTACAGTAGCTGAATCTCCATTAGTGAAAACAGCTATGTTCGGTAGTGATGCCAACTGGGGCAGAATACTTTCTGCAATAGGTAGAGATAAAACTATAGATGGAATTGATAAAGTCCAAATTAAGCTAAACAATCAACCGCTTGTAAAGAAAGGATATATTGATCCTGAGTATTCTGAAAAATTGGCCTCCCGAGCAATGCAAAAGAAAGAAATTTTTATAGATATTAACCTTGGGCAAGGTCAAAAAATATTCGAAGTACTGACTTCAGATCTGTCTGAAGATTATGTTTTAATTAATAGCGATTACAGGAGTTAATGACGGGTATCGTAGTCATCTTCTGATTCAAAGACCTTCTCTCCAGCAATTTTTCTATCTTCACTTGCCCAAGCACCTAAATCAAGAAGCTGGCAACGTCTACTGCAAAAAGGTCTGTGCTCATTCTGATCTGAATATTCAGACTGCTCCCCACATTCAGGACATTTTACATACATCATATTTCTGAAATAAATTTTTCATGTAAAGCGTCTACTGCCAGTTTTAGATCTTCCAAACTTCCATCATTTACAATCACTTCATCAGCTTTATTGAGTCGCTCTTGACGAGAGATTTGAGCCTTAATTATTGATTGAACTTGCTCTTCAGAGACT
>CAYVAL010000095.1:0-1474 GCA_964449395.1 uncultured Gammaproteobacteria bacterium
AAGCTTGTTTCCCCTTCTGCAAACTTAGAGGCTTTGTCTTCATATAAAAATCTCACTGTTAAAGATATAGACTGTAAGCATGAAATTTTTATGGAAGTGGATAGTTTTAGAAAAGAAGCATGGGAAAGTGTGGACAAGTTCTTAAAAAGCTTCAATTTCTGATTGAGCAAAACTAATTCTCTCTAAAACTTCTTCCAATCCCAGCAGTTCGCACACTTTATCAATGGAAGGTGAGTTGAGTGTGCCAGTTAGAGATAATCTAAGCGGAAGACCAATTTTTCCAAAACCTACTTCTTTATCTGAAACCACTTCATTAATTAATTTATTTATCTCTTCTGCGTTCCATAGTTTTAATACAGAAATGCGGACTTTAAACTCTTCAAGTAATTCGTTAGCAATATCCGAAGAGGCCTTTTTGATATCTTTGTCCTCAAAATGTTTAGGTGACTCAAAGAAATAAGAAGCTTCATTTTCAAATTCATTCAAGTTATTACATCTCTCTCTAATTAAGCTTAAAACTCTCATAGAGAATTCATCGTCTTTAAAAGTTTCAGAAGGTATTATTTTAATTAATTCTTTATCCTCTATATCATCAAGATAACTCTTGTTATACCAATGAAGTTTTTCTAAAGAGAATGAAGCTGGAGAGGTATTAAATTTGCCTTCAGAGAATATATCTATTAAATCATTTTTAGAAAAGAATTCTTCATCTCCCTTTGCCCAGCCCAATCTAACTAAGTAGTTCAACAGAGCTTCTGGGAGAATCCCCATAGCGTGATATTCACCCACACCAGTTGCTCCATGTCTTTTAGACATCCGCTTACCATCTTCGCCTTGAATCATTGGAAGGTGTCCATAAGTTGGAACGTCCACTCCTAAAGCCTTAAAGATGTTTATTTGTTTGGGAGTGTTGCTGATATGGTCATCTCCTCTAATGACATGACTAATACTCATGTCTATATCGTCTGCAACTACTGATAAATTATAAGTTGGAGTTCCATCACTTCTTAAAATAATAAAATCATCTAGCTCTTCATTTTCAACACTTATCTCACCTTTTACCAGGTCATTAAAAACAGTACTATCTGAATTAGGAATCTTAAATCTAATTACTGAGCCTGGCGTACGATCTAAAGATAAGTTTCTGCACTTTCCATCATATTTTGGATTCAGCCCCTCTTCTTGTTGCTGATTCCTAAGTTCATCTAATCTCTCTTTACTGCAAGTACAGACGTAAGCCAATCCTTTATCAAGCAGCTCAAGGGCAACTTCAATATGACGGTCTTGGTTTTGTGATTGATAAACGGTTTCTTCATCAAACTCTATGCCAAGCCATTTAAAACTATTGATAATCTCTTTCGTATATTGATCTTTAGATCGCTCTTTATCGGTGTCTTCTATTCTAAGCATACAAGAGCCTTGATTAGATTTTGCATACAACCAAGCAAAAAGAGCTGTTCTGGCTCCTCCTATG
>CAYVAL010000095.1:1484-3957 GCA_964449395.1 uncultured Gammaproteobacteria bacterium
AAGGCCGGTAGGACTTGGTGCAAATCTTGTTCTCATAAATTACGAATCTTTAGAAAGCCAAACTGGAATTGTTCCAGTCTCTTCCTTCATGCGCTCTAAGTAATCTAAATGTAACTGATGTTCTTCTTTGGTTACATTTACAACTGTTAGATTTAAATCAATATCATTCGAAGAAGTGATTTGATTGGCCTGTTCTTTGTCTTCATTTTGACTAGTGAAGTCTAGAGCGCTTTGACCGCCCGTCATGGCAAGATATACATCTCCCAAGATTTTAGAATCCAACAATGCGCCATGGAGTTCACGATCATAGCCACCAACCTCATATCTATTAACCAAGGCGTCTAGGCTATTTCTTTGACCTGGATGTTTTTCTCTAGCGATCTGAAGCGTATCTGTAATAGCCGAAACATGCTTATCAACCGTATTCAGCTTTTTAGACATAAGTTTAATTTCGTGATTCAAGAAACCAATATCAAATTCAGCATTATGAATCAGTAATTCTGAATCTTTTACAAAGTCAATGAAGTCCTCATAAATTTCTTCAAATTTAGGCTTATCAGATAAAAATTCTGTGGTTAGACCATGAACCTCGAGAGCACCTGGATCACTATCTCTTTCTGGATTGAGATAGACGTGAAATTCGTTGCCAGTATACTTTCTATTGATTATCTCAACGCATCCTATTTCGATGACTCTATGTCCAGACTTTCTATCTAAGCCTGTAGTTTCAGTATCAAGAATAATTTGTCTATTCATTAAAGTTCGTCAATTCCTTTATTGGCAAGTGAATCTGCTATTTCATTTTCCCTGTGACCGCTATGCCCTTTTACCCAGTTCCATGAGACGTTATGAAAACTATTTAGCTCATCGAGTCTCATCCAAAGCTCTTTATTTTTAACAGGTTTTTTTGAAGCCGTTTTCCATCCATTACGTTTCCAGCCGGCTATCCATTTTTCTATTCCGTCTTTTACGTAATTAGAATCTGTTGTTAAGTATATGTTAGAGCTATTTTCAAAGTATTCTAAAGCTTTAATTGCGGCTGTCATCTCCATCTGATTGTTAGTCGTATTATTTTCTCCACCCCATAAAGACCATTCCTCTTCATTTTCAATAATTAGAGCGCCCCATCCTCCCGGTCCTGGATTACCTCTGCACGCCCCATCAGTATAGATTTTAATGGATTCTGCCATCTAGAAATTGTATTACACTTAGACTAACTATTCTCACTTTCTAAGTGTAAAATTCGTCATATGTTTGAAATACATCCAATAAGAGCATTCTCAGATAACTATATATGGACCTTAGTAAAGGATAATGAAGTAACTGTGGTTGATCCTGGAGACCCTAAGCCAGTTAAACAATTCTTAGAGGAAAAAGATCTGACGCTTAAAAATATATTAATCACGCATCATCATTTTGATCATACAGGTGGCATCGAAGATTTAATTAATTTATCTAATTGCGAAGTTTATGGCCCGCATGGAGACCATATAAAGGGTATTAAAGTAACACTCAATGAAGGCGATGAATTTGAGATATCAAATGTGAAATTTAATGTCTTCTCAACACCAGGTCATACCTTAGATCATTTATCTTATTTTGCTAATCCTGAAGAGCCAATTCTTTTTTGTGGAGACACCCTTTTCTCGGGTGGGTGTGGAAGACTTTTTGAAGGCACTCCTAAACAAATGCATGAATCCTTATCAAAGTTTTCACAATTACCCTCAGATACAAAAGTTTTTTGCACTCATGAATATACGGAATCAAATCTTAAATTTGCTCTTGCAGTTGAGCCAGATAATAGTCTCCTAACCCAAAAATATTCAGAAGTAAAAAAACTTAGAAGTGAAGACAAAATCACTTTACCTTCTTCAATCGGCACTGAATTAAATATAAACCCCTTCATGAGATGCAATCAAGCAAGTGTTATTGAAGCCGCTCAAGAGTATTCTCAGACAAAAGTTAACGAAGCTGATGAAGTTTTAGGAGTTATACGAACCTGGAAAGACAATTTCTAAAAATGTATAAAATATATAGCTTTCTTGTTCTCATAATCTTTCATGGATGTGCTACTGCCACTAACAATGAAGTTGCAAAACTTGATTCTCAAGCTATCACCACAGTTGATCCTGAGATAATTGAAATTAAAGTAGAAGAAACTCCATTAGATATATGGGAAAGGATAAGATTAGAGTTAACTATAACGATACCTGAAGATCAGATAGCTGCAACTTCCGTGTATCGAGAACGACTGTACAAAAATCAGTCCGCTGTTAATAGAATTAGTAAATCTGGTCAAAGATATTTGCATCACACATTAACTAGAGCTCAGGAACTGGGTTTACCTGTTGAGTTAGCTCTTCTTCCATTTGTGGAGAGTGAATTTGATCCTTATGCAAAATCGGTAGATGGCGCTACGGGAATATGGCAATTTATGCCTGCAACAGGCAGTTTATTTGACCTAAATAAAACT
>CAYVAL010000096.1:0-3927 GCA_964449395.1 uncultured Gammaproteobacteria bacterium
CCAAAGCTATACCCCCATCAAGTCCTGTTGCCATCTTAGCGGTTATAAAAGGTCTGTTTTTTTCTATTCTAGAAAAGAAACCTCTATTTAATTCTCTTGCCTCAAACTCCAACAGGCCTTCGATTATTTCAATATCTTTTTCTTTACGGGCAAACCCATTCTGCGATGTATCTGAGGAAGCTATATAAACTTTTTTTATTTTATGTTTTTTAATAGCTTCTGAGCATGGCGGTGTTTTACCAGTTGTAGAGCATGGTTCTAGTGTTACAAACATCTCTGATCTAGCGAGAGCAGATTCTGCTTTTGAACCTAAATTCTTAAATACATCTTGGATTGCTCGGATTTCCGCATGTCCTTCTCCTGCCATTTTATGCCACCCTCTACCTATAATCTTATTATCGAGAGTAATCACACACCCGACCATTGGGTTTGGCCGTGTAGTCAAAAGCCCTTTTTTAGCTAGAGATAGAGCTTCATGCATATGCTCTGAAGGAGAGGTCATAATTAATCGCTTGTTAGTTTTTCGACTTCTTCAGAAAATTCATTTATGTCTTCAAATCGTCTATAAACAGAGGCAAATCTAATAAAAGCTACTTCATCTATTTTTCTAAGATTTTGCATGACAACCTCTCCTATAAGTCTCGAAGGTATTTCCCTTTCTCCAGAAGATCTAATATCTTTTTTTATGTCTTCTATAAGAGTTTCTATTTCTTCTTCACCTACAGGTCTTTTTTCTAAAGATCTGTAGAGACCTTCCCTAAGTTTATGCTCGTCAAATGGTTCTCTGGAATTATTCTTTTGCTTGATAACTCGTGGCATAAGAAGTTCAGCTGTTTCAAAAGTAGTAAATCTCTCATTGCACTCAGGGCATTCCCGCCTCCTTCTAATTTGTTGTCCTTCAGCTATCAGTCTTGAATCGATAACTTTGGTATCTGAGAAACTACAATAGGGGCAATGCATAAATTAGTTTGAATATACTGGATATTTAGAACACAGTTCGATTACTTTAGCTTTAACTGAATTTTTTACCTGTTCATTATTTATATCTTCTAAAACATCACAAATCCAGTTAGCTACTTGTGTAATTTCTTCTTCTTTGAATCCTCTGGTTGTGGCTGCAGGCGTTCCAATCCTGAGGCCGCTGGTAACAAAAGGTGATTGAGGGTCATTCGGAACAGCATTCTTATTAACAGTAATATTGGACTCACCTAAAGCTGCATCAGCATCTTTTCCTGTTAATCCTTTTTCAACAAGATCAACCAAAAACATGTGATTTTCTGTTCCATTTGAGACAATATTTATTCCTCTTTCCATAAAAGTGGCCGCCATTTGTTTTGCATTTGCTTTCACTTGTTTCTGGTAGTCTTTGAAAGCTGGATCTAGTGCTTCTTTAAAGCAAACAGCTTTTGCGGCAATGACATGCATCAAAGGTCCACCTTGGGTCCCAGGAAAGATGGCTGAGTTAAGTTTTTTGTGAATTTCTTCATTCTCTCTAGCTAATATTAGTCCACCCCTTGGACCTCTGAGAGTCTTGTGCGTTGTAGTTGTAACAACATCTGCATAAGGTATTGGAGAGGGGTATTCTCCAGCGGCTACCAATCCTGACACATGAGCCATATCCACTAAGAGATATGCATTAACCGAGTCAGCTATTTTTCTAAACCTTTCCCAGTCAACTATTCCAGAGTATGCGGAGAAGCCAGCTACAATCATCTTTGGATTATGCTCTTTAGCTAGATCTTCTACTTCTCGATAATTTAGTTCCCCTGTAGATGGGTCAAGACCGTATTGAAACGATTTATAGGTTTTACCTGAAAAATTAACTTTAGCTCCATGAGTTAAATGACCTCCATGATCCAAACTCATGCCTAAAATAGAATCCCCAGCTGAGCAAAGGGCTAAGTAAACTGCAGAATTGGCACTTGCACCTGAGTGAGGTTGAACATTAGCATAGTCAGCTCCATAAAGTTCTTTTGCTCTCTCTATAGCCAAAGACTCAGCTACATCTACGTGTTCGCATCCCCCGTAATACCTCTTACCTGGATAACCTTCAGCGTATTTATTAGTTAAAACGGAACCTTGAACCTCTAGGACACTTTTCGATGTATAGTTTTCAGAGGCAATTAACTCAATGTGTTCTTCTTGGCGAGTTGTTTCGTTATTTATGGAGGCCCATAATTCTGGATCAAATTCCTTTAAATTTTTTTGGGTAATGAACATATATTTTTAAAAATAGTTACGTTGGGCAACGCTATTGATTATACAGAATGAGATAATACTTCTCTCTATTTTATTTAGGCCTTTGTTGTAATTATTGGAGATTTTCTGCCTTCATTCACCTTGGAGCAAATTTTACATATTCGACCATCACAACCTCTCGCTGTGCAGTATTCTCTTCCATAAAAGATAATCTGAAGATGTAATTTATTCCAGATATCAATTTGAAAACCTTTCTTTAGATCCTTCTCGGTTTGTTTTACATTTTTCCCTTTTGAGAGCCTCCACCTTTGAGCCAATCTGTGTATATGTGTATCCACGGGAAAAGCCGGATGGTTGAATCCTTGGCTCATAACTACCGAAGCAGTTTTATGTCCCACACCTGGCAAGGCTTCCAAGGCCTCAAAGCTCTCCGGGACTTTACCTTCATATTTTTCACACAAAATCTTACTTAGTACTGAAATTGCCTTAGATTTTTTAGGAGACAAACCGCAAGGTCTAATAATTTTTCTAATCTCTTCTGGATCTATTGAAGCCATATCAAAGGGATTATCTGCTAGTTAGAAGAGTTTCGGTGTCACCTGATTCACTCGAATATCAGTGCATTGTGCCGATAATAAAACAGCAACTAAAAGCGTATAGATAGAATCATGATCGAGTGGAATAGGGGTTTCCGGATAGAGCTTTTGGAGCTCCTTGCTGATATAAATAAATCTTTCTTCTTTATTCAAAACTTATTTCTTCTTTAATTTACTTAGTATACTTGTTTAATGCTTGATGGAAGAGCCAAAAAAATTATAGCTTTCTTAAAGGAAAAACTTGCTGAAGAGACTGAGCCTTCAAGAAACATGCTTAAAACTTACTCTGACTACATAAAAGATGAGGCAACTGACGAAGATTTAGAAAAAGCAAATAATCAGTTGAACGAATTACTTAAAGACTTGAGTCTAGGTCTAATGACTGTGATTCCTTTTGCACCAATAACCATTCCTATGATCGCAAAATTTGCCAAGAAATATGATATCGATCTTTTGCCCGAGTGGTTTAAGGATTCCCTAAAGTAGAGTTTATTTCTTTTTATTCGAACTAAAGAAAAGATAGATACCAGATAAAGCGCTTAATAGTGCTAGGATAGAAAAGATCTTTAAGAAAGCATTGTCTATGTTATCTCTCTCATTCCAATCCATGATATGTATACCCCACATAAAGTCCCAAATTCTCCACTGATTTGATCTTATAGCTACTATTTTTTCTGAGTACGGATCTAAGTAGACATTAATTTTTTCATCCTCTTCGTTAAGAGCTTCAATCTTATATAAAGGTAAGGCCCTTCCTCTATATTCTGAACCAGGTTGATCTTCAGTTATTTCTAAAACTCCAATAGGGCTTAGAAAAGTTTTATCAGATACTATCGATAAGGCTCTTTGAGGATCTATTTTATTGCTTTTAGGAGTTTCTATTACTTCTGTTGGTTTCAAGTATTGACTGCCTCTAACATCCTCAATTTTATTAAAGGAAAAATAGATTCCCGATATGGTCCACAATAAGAGTTGAACTGAAATAGCTAAACTCAAATACTTGTGTATCTTTCTTGAGGACCTTATCAAGATTTTATTTCTAAATAGCTTTTTGAAGCTTAGAAGCAATAATGTCTTCAGCTTCAGACATTATGCGATCAATCAATTCTTGTACTGTAGGTATGTCGCTTAC
>CAYVAL010000097.1:0-3906 GCA_964449395.1 uncultured Gammaproteobacteria bacterium
TTTATGTCGGCTTCTTCTTCAAGCTTTTGCAGCTTTATGGGGTCATTGTCTACTATCGTAAGATCGTTTTCTTGAGACAGGAGATTAGCGAGCGTACTACCTACAGCTCCGGCCCCCAAAATGACTATTTTCACAAGTTTATGTAAGACAACTTTTTTCTGATTATAGTCTTATTTTCTGATTAGAAAATACTTATTGGTTAGGAGAGCTGAAATATTTATATTTATTAATAAGCTCTAAATATCCAAAGACAAAATCTTTTCCAGAAACTTTATTTTTTCATTCCATTTGTATTTTTTCGACTAGTATTGAAGAATTGCCACCACAAAAGATAACCATTTCATCTTCATATAGTTTTATTGTGCCGGGTGGAAAGCTTTCTTCTGCTTTATAGTCTTTAGCTTGATGCAGTTTGATTCTTTTTTCTCCAAGGAATGTATAAGTCCCGTACTTAGCTCCGAAAGCATTTATTTTTCTCACGACCTCTATGGAAGAATCTTTTTGCCAATCTAACCGCAGGATAGATTTATCAATTTTGGGTGCAATAGTTACTTTCGCTTGATCTTGTTTTGTATGATTAATTTCTTTGTTAGAAATCTTGTCTAAAAATTTATTTAAATTTGTCTTGCTCAGATCTATAAGCATTTCTTCAACATCTTCAAGTTTATCTTTAGGGTTGAGATCGCAATCATGTATCTCGTAAATGGGGCCTTCATCAAGCCCTTCTGACATTTGCATATAGCTAACTCCCACCTTTTTGTCTCCATTTAAAATAGAATATTCCATAGGAGATGCTCCTCGCCATCTCGGTAAAATAGAAGCATGAACATTGATGCAACCAAGACTGGGAACATCTAATATATTTTTTGGAATCAATAGGCCATAAGCCACTACAAGCATTAGATCGGGCTTGAAAGTTTCCAGATCTTTTAAGACTTCTATCGAATTTAATGACTTTGGTTGAAGTAATTGTATTTTTTCTTTTTCTGCAAGCTGCTTTACAGGTGATGACCTAAGCTTTTTACCTCTGCCCGATTTTCTATCGGGTTGAGTTAGAGCACATACAATCTCATGTTCAGACTCTAAAATAATTTCTAAATGCCTTGCCGCAAATTCTGGAGTTCCTGCAAATATAATTCGCATAATATTATGATATTTTAGCCTTGCTTAGCCTTTTTCTTATCATTTCTCTTTTAACATTAGAAATGAAATCGACCATCATCTTCCCGTCTAAATGATCCATCTCATGTTGAATAACAACTGATAAGAGGTCATTTACTGTTTTTGTTTGTCTCTCTCCATTAATATCTAAAAAAGAAATTTTAATCTCACCAGGTCTTTCTAGTTCTTCGTAAAAGCCAGGAACAGAGAGACATCCTTCAGAATATAATTTTTTAATTGGATCGGTTATCTCTTCTATTTCAGGATTAATTAAAATTAGCGGATTATCTTTATTTTCACTGATATCTATCACAATTACTCTTTTGTGAATATTTACTTGAGTAGCAGCCAAACCAATGCCCGATCCGTCATACATTGTTTCTAGCATATCCTCTGTAAGCCGCACAATCTCGTCGTCAACTTTTTCAACCGTTTTAGCTACTGTCCTCAAACGAGGATCAGGAAATATTAAAATTTTTAATAGGGCCATGATTTAATTTTGAATATATTAGTATACAATTTTTATTTTGGAGAAAATTGTGTCAGTAACAGTATCAATACTTATAGGTTCGGAATCAGACTTAGATCTAGCTAATAAATGCTCAGATACTTTAGATTCACTTTCAATATCAAATTCAATTCAGGTTCTCTCGGCTCACAGGACACCAGCTTTACTTGAAACTCACATTAGAGAGTGTGAAGCAGGTGGAACCAAAGTGTTCATTGCTATGGCCGGATTAGCTGCACATTTAGCAGGAGCTGTAGCCTCTAAAACTGTTCTACCTGTAATCGGCGTTCCTGGTGATGGCGGTCCTTTAAGTGGAATGGATGCTCTTTTATCAACAGTTCAAATGCCAAAGGGTATTCCCGTTGCAACAGTTGCTATAGGTTCAGCTGGCGCTATCAACTCAGCTTACCTGGCAGCACAAATGCTTGGTATAGAGTCGGAGTCCACAAGGGCGGCACTTCTAAAAGTAAGAGAGGATGGAGTTGAGGCCATCAAAGAATCGAACAAGAAGCTAGCTGATTCTTAGGAGATGAGCTCCTTAGGCTCGGTCCTTGAGCACTTGCATTCTGGAGAAACCATAGCCTACCCAACTGAGGGAGTATGGGGTTTGGGCTGTGATCCAAATAATTCTTTTGCTATAAAAAAACTTTTGCGCCTTAAAGGTCGTTCGCAAGAAAAGGGGTTAATACTCATAGGTTCAAGTTTTGAACAATTTATTGAATTTTCTGAAGTAGAAAATTTTAAAGATAAGCTCATGACTAAATGGCCCGGTCCGCATACATGGTTGGTTCCTTCAAAAGATAATCTTAATGATTTAATTAAGGGCAATAACGAAAAGGTAGCTCTTAGATTGAGCAAACACGATACAGTGAAAAGTCTTTGTGACTCTTTTGGAGGCCCGTTAGTTTCGACATCTGCCAATAAGGATGGCATGCCAACCCTGACAGGGCCCAAAGAAATCTTAGAAAATTTTCCAGAAGTTAAAGTTCTAGATGGCGATTTAGGTAAAAATATAAAACCATCTACCATACAGGACGTAGTCACGGATATAATTATTAGATAGTTATGACGGCGTTAAAAAAGCTTGCAGTAATAGGTGACCCTATTGATCATTCTCTTTCTCCTAAAATTCATAAAATATTTGCAGAATCATCAGGACTTGCTATAAGTTACGAAGCTATTCAAGTCGAAAAAAAGGACTTTAGATCAGCGGTTACAAGTCTTTTCGATTCAGGTTATGCAGGGCTAAATGTAACACTTCCCTTGAAAGAGGATGCATTCAATTATGCTAATAAATTGTCTGAAGAGTCGAAATTATCTGGATCGGTAAACACTTTATGGAAAGAAGACTCGTTTATCTGTGCAGACACCACTGATGGCAGGGGATTAGTTAAGGATCTTATAAGCAAGAACATAAGCCTATCCAATTTGGAAATAGTTATTTTGGGTGCAGGCGGATCTGCTAGAGCAATTATTCCTAGTCTATTAAAAGAGAAACCCGGTAGCATAACTATAGCTAACAGGACTTTTTCTAAGGCCGAGCAACTTGCCGGAAAATTTTCTTTGTCTGACAACCAATTAAAGGTTGTTTCTACCTCTCAGCCCTTAGATTGCAGTCCCGATCTTGTGATCAATACAACTTCCGCAGGAGTTTTGAACCAGGAGATGGAGCTACCTAGTAATATTTTTTCTCAAAGTACCTGTGTATATGATCTCTCTTATTCTAGGGAAGAGACTTCATTCATAATACGAGCAAAGAATTCAGGCTCAAATGTATGTTACGACGGACTGGGGATGTTAATTCAGCAAGCTGCACTTAGCTTTGAGATTTGGACAAACCATAAACCTGAAACTAATATAAATAAAGCTGCGCTTTTGTAGTTTTTGTAACGAAAATCTCATTAAATTTGTTTCCCTCTAAACTATTGTTTGAGGTATCTGATTGGTTTAAAATACGCGCGCTGTTCCGTTCGCCCACCTAAAAAATAAATATATAAAATTTAATGGCTTATATTAAAAAAGTTTTTACAAAGTTTGTCTTTGTTATACCTTCCCTTTTTTCATCGCTGATTTTTTCTGAAAGCTCAGACTACAACATGCCTGTTGGCGTGACTGAAGTAAGTGAGAGCATTTTTGAATTGCACATGGTCATTTTTTGGATCTGTGTTGTTATCGGGGTGATCGTTTTCTCAATAATGTTCTGGTCTTTGTGGAAGTACAGAAAATCCAAAGGAGCT
>CAYVAL010000098.1:0-3892 GCA_964449395.1 uncultured Gammaproteobacteria bacterium
GAGATCATGCAAAGTGGCAATCATGAAGAAGCTATTAGACTATTAGATGAAATTTTAGCCAAGAATCCTCATAATTTTAGTTCCCTTACATCCAAAGGCCATGCCCTAAAGACACTTGGAAAAACTCAAGAAGCTATTGAGAGTTATCAGTCAGCTTATAGAATAATGCCCGATCATGGCGAGGCCTTCTTTTCTCTTGCTAATCTAAAAACTTATTCATTTAAAAAAGTCGAATTAGATAACATGCGAAAACATGTTGCGAGAGTAGATCTATCTTTAAAAAATAAAGCATACTTTCACTTTGCTCTTGCACAAGCTTGCGAAACACAAGGAGAGTATGAAGAAGCCTTTTTTCATTTAGAAAAAGGGAATAAAATTAAAAGCGACCAAAGCAAATACTCGATTGAGGGTATGGAAAAAGAATTACAAGCTCAGATTGATATTTGCAATTCTTCCTTCTTCAATACTTTAGGTAAGGGTGGTCATGACACAAAAGATCCTATATTCATCCTTGGTTTGCCAAGGGCCGGATCAACACTAATTGAGCAAATACTAGCTTCCCATTCTATGGTTGATGGAACTCTTGAGCTCCCTAATATACTGTCGATGGCTCAAAGTCTTAGAGGAGATGATATCTATGGTAAGGAAGGAAACTATCCTAAGAGTATGGAGTCTTTGACGTTAGAGCAAAGAGAAGCATTTGGTAAAAATTTTATTGAAGATACTAGGATGCACAGAAAGGATGCTCCTATGTTCACAGACAAAATGCCTAATAATTTTAGACACATTGGTTTAATTCATTTAATTATGCCAAACGCTAAGATTATAGATGCTAGAAGATATCCACTAGATTGTTGTTTTAGTATGTTTAAGCAACTGTTTGCGCAGGGACAAGAATTTACATACGGACTAGAGGAAGCTGGCAGCTACTACAATAGTTATGTCAAATTAATGAATCATTGGGACAAGGTTTTACCCGGTAAAGTATTAAGGGTAAACAATGAAGATGTGGTTGATGATCTTGAGGGCCAAGTGACAAGAATGCTCGAATTTATCGGGATACCTTTTGAAGAAGAGTGTATTTCTTTTTATAAAACAGAAAGATTAGTAAGAACACCAAGCTCTGAACAAGTAAGAAAACCTGTAAATAAGGATGGTATGGAAAGATGGAAGCCTTATGCGAAATATCTAAAACCACTCCTTAATGTTTTGGATGAAGATCTTCTTAAGCCTGAAGATGTAGCTTATATAAACAAATAGGATATTTTATGAATGCTGACTTAGATAATGTTTCTTTAGGAGTAAAAGCCAGAAAGAACATTATATTTTTAGGGTTAGATGTTAACTCTCCAGTTTTTTTTATTAGCTCTGGACTTGCAATAATCTTTTCTTGCCTAGTTCTAGTTTATCCTGAAGCTTCTAATCAATTGCTTTCAGATACTAGAAATTTTGTTGTTGCTCGTTTTGATACTTTATTCACAGTTTCAATGTCAGCATTTACTTTAATTATATTCTTTTTGATTATGTCTCCTTTTGGAAAGATTAGGCTAGGTGGAAAAGATTCAGCCACTGAATTTAGTTTTTTGTCTTGGGTTTGTATGTTGTTTGCTGCAGGTGTTGGAATAGGCATGACTTTCTATGGCGCTGCTGAACCTCTTTCATACTATACCGGTGTTTTTGGAACACCCTTAAATGTCACACCCGAGTCTGAAGAGGCTTATAGGTTGGCTTTTAGCGCAACTATTTTTCATTGGGGAATTAACGCTTGGTCTGTTTATGCAATCATAGGACTATCACTTGCTTTCTTTAGTTATAACTGGAAGCTCCCTCTAACAATTAGATCTATATTTTACCCTCTGCTAGGCGATAAGATTTGGGGATGGCAAGGCGATGTGATTGATATCATTGCGGTACTCGCTACCTTATTTGGTTTGGCAACTTCTTTGGGATTGGGAGCTCAACAAGCATCTTCTGGTTTATATTATTTATTTGACATACCCAATACTTTATTAAGTCAGTCATTAGTTATTATTTTTATTACTACTGTCGCCATTTTTTCTGTCTATCAAGGTCTTGCTAAAGGAGTAAAAGTTTTAAGCAATATCAATATAGGATTGGCTTTGCTTCTATTAAGTTTTGTAGTTTTAGCTGGTCCTACTTATCAAATCATTTCCTCTTACGGAGAAAATTTAGTTGCTTATTTCCAAGATATAACTCGACTTAGTAATTGGAGTAGACCAGATGACCAACAATGGTATCGTGACTGGACTATTTTTTATTGGGCTTGGTGGATCTCCTGGTCTCCTTTTGTTGGTATGTTCATAGCGCGTATTTCCAAAGGTAGAACCATACGAGAGTTTTTATCTGTGGTTATGTTCGCACCTCTTTTATTTTGTTTAGTATGGTTTTCTTCTTTTGGAGAGGCTGCGATTTTTCAATTTCAAGAAGGAATAGGCGAACTCAGTAAACCTGTTAGTGATATTTCTCTAGTACTTTTCTATATGCTGGATAACCTCTTATTTCCAACCTTTACAAGTTTGTTTGCTTTATGCATGTTGGTGCTGTTTTTTGTTACTTCCTCTGATTCAGGATCACTAGTTATTAATACAATAACTTCGGGTGGAAAAGACAATACACCTAGAATCCAAAGAGTAATTTGGGCAATTATTCAAGGTTTAATAGCAGTCGTTTTGCTTGTAGGGGGTGGTTCTTACGCACTATCGGCAATTCAATCAGGAGCCATATCAATGGCTTTACCTTTTATTTTTATTTTAATTGCTGCAACAATTAGTTTATTGCGAGGAGTCTACATAGAAGTGTATGATCCGCAAAAAATGAAAGATATTTATGGAAGATAACCATTTAGAAGAAGCTTTAGTTGCGATTAGGCGAGTAATGAGAGCTACTGAAATTAATTCTCTTTCTTTAGCCAAAAAATCACAACTTACTCCTACGCAACATATTGTTCTGCAGATCATTGCGAATAAAAAACATACAACTCCCAGTCATATTTCTTACATTACAACCTTAAGACATACGACCATTGCTACTGTAATTAACAAATTACTTTCTAATGATTTAATAACAAGAGAAAGAGGTATTAACGATAAAAGAATCCAATATTTGAATATGACTGAGAAGGGTTTCAAAATTCTTGAGTCTTCTCCTGATGTTTTGCAAGATAAATTTAAAGAACAGTTTTCGAGTTTGAATGATTGGGAACAAAGTATGATAGTTTCTTGCTTACAAAGGGTAGCTCAATTTATTGGAGCAGAAGAAATAGATGCTGCTCCTATTTTAGATTACGGTGAGTTGAATGAGGAACCCGAAGAATTCTCGAATGAAGAATAGCCTTGTTTTATTCACAGGCTTCTTCACGGTATTTCTAGTAATTGCAAGTCCTCAAGACACCATCCAATCCGAGAAAGAATTTAACATGACAAATAATGTTTATAAGATATTAAGAGAAGATGAATGGGACTCAGCTTTACAAACAGGAAAGATAATTACTGACTTAGATAACAAAGACGGTTTTATTCATCTTTCTACAGCCACACAACTAGCTATTACACTTTCTTTTTTCTTTCAGGATTCAGATGTGGTTCTTCTTCTTCAACTTGACTTAGCAAAGATAGATCAAAGCAAATTAAAATTTGAAGAGCCCTATCCAAACAAAGGCAAAAGGAGAAGTGCCTTCCCTCATTTATATTCTGGACTCTCAACAAATCAAATCTCTAATATTTGGACTTTAGAAAAAGGCAGTTTTAAGGTACCAGAAGTAGTTTTACTAGAAGCAGAAAATTCAAAAGAAAATTAGGTTAATTATCCATCCTACTGAAATGGAGCTGGCGATAGGATTTGAACCTACGACCTGCTGATTACAAATCAGCTG
>CAYVAL010000099.1:0-3821 GCA_964449395.1 uncultured Gammaproteobacteria bacterium
AGCTTTACCAGATGGTTATGACACCATTGCCGGTGATGATGGTGTTCTACTTTCAGGTGGGCAGCGACAAAGAATAGCCATTGCAAGAGCTTTATTAAAAGATTCTCCAATTCTGATACTTGATGAGGCTACGTCTGCTTTAGATTCAGAATCAGAAAACTATATCCAAGAAGCATTAAAGGAATTAACAAAAAACCGCACAACATTAGTTATTGCTCACCGTCTATCAACCATTGAAAGTTCAGACAAGATAGTTGTTTTAGATACAGGACGTATTGTAGAAATTGGTAAACATGAAAACTTAATTTCTCAGGAGGGTCCTTATTCTGAATTACACAAGAATCAATTTAAGGACGATCCTGCAGAAATATCGAAGATGACTCCATCTATAGATTTTGTAGAGCAGGAGAGTGATGATTTATCTTCTGTTAGTTTTATTGAACAAAGCTGGTATCAAAAGAAACTATGGTTATGGTTGCTTTGGCCTTTGTCTCTTTTAACTAGATTTACAGCAAAAATTAGACGTGAAAAGTTTATAAATCAACCAGAATTGTCATGGAAGCCCAATGTTCCAGTTATAGTTGTTGGTAATGTGGTTGTGGGCGGTACCGGAAAAACTCCTATGGTTATTTGGCTTACTAAACTTTTAGAAAGTAAGGGTTATAAACCAGGAATTGTGAGCAGAGGATACGGAGGTTCGTCCCCTAAGAAACCTTTAATCGTTGATGATAATACCCCTGTAAGAATTAGTGGTGATGAGCCTCTAATAATTTATAAAAATACTTCACGTCCTGTATGTATTTCTTCTGACAGAATATCTGCGATTAGTAAATTACTAGAAGAAACCGATATAGATATTGTGATTAGCGATGATGGACTGCAGCATTATAAAATGGATAGAGATATAGAAATTGTTATCTTCGATGGAAATAGGGGAGTCGGCAATGGTCTTTGTTTGCCAGCAGGGCCACTTAGAGAGCCTTTAGAGCGAATAGAAGATGCGGATTTTATTATCAGCTCTTCTAAACTAATAGATCTTGATACAAAACATCATAATCACTTAATGAATTATCAACCTATTGAATGGGCAAGAATTGTCGATAATAAAAGGTTTAAGGCTGACTCATGGCCTTTATCAAAAAATGTCCATGCTGTTGCAGGAATTGGCAACCCTGCAAAGTTTTATAAAACTTTAACTAAACTTGGGCTTAATCCAATTCATCATAGTTTTCCTGATCACTATCAATTTAATGAAGAAGATCTGAACTTTGGAGATTCATTGCCGATAATAATGACAGAGAAAGATGCCGTTAGATGTTTAGAAATGAAAAATAATAATCTTTGGTATCTATCTGTAGAAGCAAAATTTGAAAATGAAGAATTGGCAGATAGAATTTTAAATAAACTCAAAATAAATTCATGAATAAACTAGATAAAAAATTATTAGATATATTGGTTTGTCCTGTATCTAAGGGTTCATTGGAGCAAGTAGGAGACGAACTTATTTGCAAAGAAAGTAATTTAGCTTACCCAATAAAAGATGGAATTCCTGTAATGCTACCTGATGAGGCAAGAAAACTCTCTGATGAGTTATAGAGTCCTTATACCGGCCAGACTTGGATCGACAAGACTGCCAAATAAACCACTTAAGGATATATTGGGAAAAACTCTTCTACAAAGAGTAGTAGAGCAGTCAAAAAGAAGCAGCGCAAAAAGCGTGCATGTGGCCACGGACTCAAATGAAATAATTGAACATTGTAACGAACTCAATATCCAATCTATATTAACAAGTACCGAACATAAAACAGGATCAGATCGGTTGGCGGAGTCATGCAATATTCTTGAATTAGATGATGAAGAAATAATTATAAACGTTCAAGGAGATGAGCCTTTTATAGATCCTCAGGATATTAATCAACTTGCTAATATGGCCATTTCAAAAAAAGCAAATATGGTTACTCTCTTTGCAGATTTAAACAAAAAAGAGTTTGCAGATAAAAATGTAGTAAAGCTATGGTTAGGAAGTGATTCACGTGTTGAAGATTTTTCAAGAGATATAAATCATCTCAAACCTGAAGAAGCTAAAAAACATCTTGGCGTTTATGGATACAAGGTTAGCTTTCTTCGATCTTTTGTTCAATGGAATCAGACAGTAAATGAATCTCAAAGAAACTTAGAACAAATGAGAGCAATGGATAAAGGTGAAAAAATTTATGCTATCAAATCTGAAGGAAAATACCATTTAGGAGTAGATACAGAGAATGATTTACAAGACGCAATAAAAATAGCTAAGAGTTTAAATGAAAGTAACTGAAGATTACTCATTCTCTAGTTTATGTTCTCTAAGGGTTAAAGATAAAGCTGCATATTACTGCGAACTCACCAGCATTAATCAAATTCAAGAGATACTTGCTTTTTCTCATAATAAAAATATACCCCTTTTATTTATTGGCGAAGGTACAAATATCGTCCCCTCTAAGTCTTATCAAGGTATGGTGGTAAAAAATAAGCTAACGGGTATAAAGCAGCTGGATGATTTTATAGTTGAGGTTGCTTCTGGAGAAAACTGGCATGATTTTGTCGAATGGTCTATTTCAAGAAATATGTTCGGTCTTGAAAATTTGGCTCTTATTCCTGGTTCAGTGGGGGCAGGACCTATACAAAACATAGGAGCTTACGGTGCTGATATTTCTAGTCATATTAAAGAAATTAAGGTCCTTAACATTACAGAAGGATCTGTTGAGGTTCTAGATGCAGATTCTTGTAAGTTTAACTATAGAACAAGTATTTTCAAAGAAAGGACTGACCTATTTATCCTGTCAGTTACTTTTGAATTGGATAGAAATCCCTTGGTTAATTATTCTTATGATTCACTTAAGAAAGAAATCCAAGATAAAAAAATTAATGAGAAGGATTTATCTCCTAAAGACATATTTCAATTAGTTTCAAACATTAGAACACGAGTCCTACCTAATCACTTAACCTTTCCAAATGTTGGTAGTTTTTTTAAAAATATCCAACTAAAACAAGAAGAATATAATGACTTGAATCTATCATCTGATGTTCCCATTTTTATTAAGGATAATATAGTAAAAATTCCTTCAGCTTATCTTATTGATAAGGCAGGTTGGAAAGGATATCGAGAAGGGGATATTGGTATTTCTGATCAGCATGCATTAGTTCTAATCGCATATGAAGAAACTTCAGGAAATGAGATATTGAATTTTGCTCATAAAATTATTGATGATGTATTTTCTAAAACAAAAATTAAATTAGAAATAGAACCTTCTGTAATATGAATGAATTTTTAACAGTTGTTTTATTACATCTTTTTGCTGTGATGAGTCCTGGACCAGATTACGTTCTAATAACAAGACAAAGTATAAGATATGGAAGACGAGTTGCATTATGGAGTTCAGGCGGAATAGGCTTTGGAATATTGTTTCATTCATTACTGGCTGTAACTGGTATTCTTTTTTTTATTGCATCTAATGATTCCTATCTAATTTTTCTTAAGTTAATTTGTTCCGCATATCTCTTATATTTGGGAATAAAATCTATTATCAATACATCTGATTTCAATCAAAACGCAGTGAAAGATGATCAATGGAGTAATACCAATGGTTTTGTTGCAGGGTTGATAACAAATATTACTAACGTAAAAGCTTTATTATTTTTCATAACATTATTTGGAGTGGTGTTAAATAGTCAGAGCCAAGGTAATTTAATCTTATTCGGCTTATATATGGCATTTGCCACTTTTGTATGGTTTTCATTTATTTCTTATATTTTTACTAGTGATTTTTTTAAATCACAATTTT
>CAYVAL010000100.1:0-3803 GCA_964449395.1 uncultured Gammaproteobacteria bacterium
GAAGCTATCGCTTTCTGAGGAAGTAAAAATTGTTTTGTTTGGATCGAGTCGTTGAAGAAATTCCACAAAAGCTTCTGACTTTATGACTGTATAGTCTTTCTTTACTAGGTGACTAGATTCAAGTTTCTTTATTATTTCAGAAGCTAGTTGAACCTGAAGCTCGCTAGCATGGAATTGTCCAACACTTTCTTCTTTGGACGATAAAGCCAAAAAAGGTAAGATTAAAAAAAATATAAAGAGAAATTTTTTTTTCATATGTATAGAGCTGGTAGGCGTTTCTTATTTTATATAAAAATTAAGTTCATTAAATTATTATTTTGATATATCTTTCGTCTATCTTGTATTTATATAAACACTTATGAAAGAAATTGAATATTTTCTAGATTGCAGCAGTCCTTGGACCTATCTCTCTTTTAGAGGTATTTTAGAGCTAGAAAAGAAGAAAGAAATTAAGATAATTTGGAAGCCTATTCTGGTAGGTGGAATTTTTAATTCTATAAATCCTAGTGTCTATGAAACCAGAAAGAATCCGGTAAAAGAAAAGATGGATTATTCACAAAAGGATCTTCAAGATTGGGCAGCCTTAAGAGATATAAATATTAATTGGCCAAAAATCTTTCCGATTAATAGTGTTAAAGCTATGCGGGGGGCATTTTATTTTATAGACAAAGCAGGAATCGAAGGCTATTTAGAATCTATCTTTCAATCTTATTGGACTAACGGAAAAGATATTTCAGATATAAAAATCTTGTTAGAGATTGCAGAGTCTAGCGGAGCTATTCCGAAAGAGTTTCTAGATTTTATAGATTCTTCTGAAGCGAAACAAAGATTAATTCAAAATACTCAAGAATTGATGGATAGAGGAGGGTTCGGCTCTCCAACTTTCTTTATAGACAGCACTGACATGTATTTTGGTAATGACAGAATACAGTTGATAGAGAGTATTCTTTAAAGGACTACTCTTTATCTTTTGCCATTTCCGCAATACTCTTTGAATCCTGGCTAAACATTGTCTTAAGTCCTTCTTTGGTAATGCCTTTTCCAAAGCTTCTGCTTTCTTTTCCTACTTCTATACCTTTCCTGACAGCCGGTCTGGACTTAATGTCGTCAAACCATCTTCTAACATTTACAAAAGCATCTAAATCTACTTCATATCTTTTGTAGGCTGTGATCCAGGGAAAAGAAGCCATATCTGCTATAGAGTAATCGCCAGCTAAGTATTCTCTTTGATCTAAGATGTTATTCATTACTCCCAACAAACGGTCGTATTCATTTTTATATCTTTTTTCTGAATATGAATGGTCACCTGGAAAATTAGGTGCGTAATTAACAAAATGACTTACCTGTCCTGCCATTGGTCCCAAACCTCCAATTTGCCAAAAAAGCCATTCTAATACCCTTTCTTTCTTAGGAGATTCCTGAGGAAAGAACTGACCAGTTTTCTCTCCCAGATACATAAGTATGGCTCCTGATTCAAATACACTTAGCGCTTCACCTTCAAAGCTATTATCGTGATCCACGATAACAGGCATCCTATTATTTGGACTTATCTTCAAGAATTCAGGTTTGAACTGATCACCTTTTCCAAGATTGACAGGTATAACGTTATAGTCGAGTTCGCATTCCTCAAGCATTATTGATATTTTCCAGCCATTCGGGGTAGGAGCGTAATATAAATCTATCATGTTCTTATTTCCTCTATATATTTATCTTTATCTAACCACAGATTTTCAATCCATAATTTTAATTCTTCTCTGAATTCAGCATCTTCCTCATAATTTCTTCCAAGTAGGTTATCGGGAATCTCTAACTCTCTAACTTTCACATTTACTTTCGACATGCGTCCGCATAGAAAATCCCAGAAAGATCTTCTCGGGTCTTCATAATGTATAGTAAAGTCTAAGATTAGTTTTATATAAGGCATGGTTGTTAAAGTTAACCCTATACCTCCAGACTTAGGGTTAAGAAGATTTTTGTACTTTGAAGACTGGTCTAATTTCTTTTTTTCTGTAAATCGAGTGCCCTCTGCAAAGCTAAATATTGATACAGGATAGCGGCTAAATCTTTCAAAAGATTTCTCCATTGCTTTGATGTCTTTACCTCTTAGTTCAGGTTTTTTATCTATTTCGGCCTTGGTGTATCTTTTTAGAAATGGCATATCAAGAGCCCACCAAGCCAGACCGATAACTGGTACCCATATCAATACATGCTTCATAAAAAATTTGAGCATAGGTATTTTTCTGTTTGTAATTCCCTGTAGAATAAATATATCTGCCCAGGATTGATGATTAGCAACTGACAGATACCAGTTTGATTGGTCTAAGGATTCGAATCCTTCAATTTTCCATTTAGGTCTATGCAGTACTTTAATCCAAAGACCATTACAAAAGATCCAACACTCACCAATATTGATAATGAGTTTAGTGCATAGCCTTTTCAAGCCTTCAAAAGGAATCAGTAGTTTCAAAACCGCAATTGATAAAAGAAAAATGCACCAGAAAAGTGTATTTACGACTACAGATATGAACGCCAATATCCCCTTTAAGGTTTCCATAGTGAGGATTCTAACTCAGTTTTTTGGAATCTTCCCAAAGTGAATCCAGTTCTGTTAATTCCACTTCATCAAACTCTTTACCTGTCTGTTTAAGTTCTTTTTCAATAAAGCTAAATCTATTCATGAATTTATTATTGGCTTTATTAAGAGCATCTTCTGAATCTATATCTAACTTTTGAGCTAAATTAGTAATAATCATTAGTAGATCACCTATCTCCTCTTTCATTTGCTTTTTATCAGCAGATAAAAGAGCTTCTTCAAGCTCATAAGTTTCTTCTTTTATTTTTTCAAACACACCTCTCGTATCTGGCCAGTCAAATCCAACTTTTGAAGCTCTCTTTTGTATTTTTTGTGATCTTTTTAAAGAGGGGAGATTTTTGGCGATACCATCAAGGACTCCTAGTTGCTTTTTATCAGCTCTTTCGTTTCTTTTAATTTGCTCCCATTGATGCATTTGATCTTCAGATGTATGTTCTTGTTTTTCAGAAAAAACATACGGATGTCTTCTTATCAGCTTTTGAGTGATTACTTCGGCAACATCTTCAAATGTAAATATGTTATCTTCGCTAGCTATCTGAGATAAGAAAACAACTTGAAGAAGCAGGTCTCCTAACTCCTCCTTAAGATCATCATTATTCTTTCGCTCTATGGCGTCACTAACTTCATAAGCTTCTTCAATGGTAAAAGGAGCAATAGATTCAAAGGTTTGTTCTTTATCCCACTCACAACCATTAGTTTTGTCTCTTAATTGAGACATAACTTTTATAAGTTCTTCTATCTTAGACAGTTTAATAGTCGCTAAGAGTAGCGTATCTATCTAAATGGTATTCTGAGTTGCCAAAAATTTGTTCAGTTACCCTTGCTCTTTTCATATACAGACCAACATCATACTCATCGGTGACTCCAACGCCTCCATGCATTTGAACTGCTTCATTAGTGACTAAATAGTTAGTTTCTCCAGCTTTAAATTTAGCCAAACTAGCCATTCTTTTTAAGTCATTGGAATTTTCATCCACCGCATTACATGCAGCTATAACAGACGACTTTGTAAGTTCAAGCTCAGAGTACATTTCGGCAGCCCTATGCTGAAGAGCCTGGAACGTACCTATAACAGCTCCAAATTGTTTTCTTTCTTTCAAGTATTCAAGAGTTATATCAAAAGCTTGACTGGCATTCCCTAGCATTTCTGCTGAAATAGCTATTTGTGCTCTATCAAGAACCTCTTCTAATATGCTAGCCCCATTGTTTT
>CAYVAL010000101.1:0-3797 GCA_964449395.1 uncultured Gammaproteobacteria bacterium
TTTGGATCTTCAGTAACACTCCCAAGAGTAGTAGGGCAACAGCACGCCATGGACATGCTCTTTACTGCTAGACGAGTAGGAGGAGAGGAGGCATTTCAAATGGGTCTTGCGGATAAACTTGTTTCAAAAGATGAACTCATTAATGCTTCGAATAAATTAGCTGAAGAGATTGCTAGTTCAGCCCCCATGGCCGTTGAATCTATAAGAGCAACTCTAAGAGGGAATTTAGCTGAACAAGTTGAAGAGATTGTAGACTGGGAATTAAGTGAACAGGTAAGGTTACAAAAAACTGAGGATTTTAAAGCTGGTATAGCAGCATCTTTAACCCGAGAGATTCCAAAATTTAAGCGTCAATAATTAGATCCTAATTTTATTAGGATCGAGAATAGTGGGCTTAGCATTGTTCAGTAGATTTGGGTAATCTAAAGAATAATGCAGTCCTCTGCTTTCTTTTCTCTTTAGAGCACTTTTGATAGTAAGGTTAGCGACTAATGCAAGATTTCTTAATTCAATTAGATCTGAGGTGATCAGATATTTTCCATAGAAGTAATTTACCTCTTGGTCGATATTTTTCATAAAGATTTCAGCTCTTTTCAAAAGGTTATTAGATCTAACGATGCCAACATAATCCCACATTAATCTTCTTATCTCATCCCAGTTATGTCTGATGATTACGCCTTCTTGGCTTTCTGTAACTCTTGAAATATCCCATTCAGCTATAGTTGCTTCATTACTCTGAAAATTATCGAATATATGTTCTGAGGCTTTTTTTGCGAATACCACACACTCAAGAAGAGAGTTGCTGGCCATTCTATTTGCGCCATGTAGACCTGTACTTGATACTTCCCCAATTGCGTACAGACTATTCACATTTGTTTTGCTATTTAAGTCCACTTTAACGCCGCCGCAAGTATAGTGAGCGGCAGGCACAACAGGAAGAGGCTCTTTTGTCATATCAAAACCATACTTTTTGCACTGTATAAAAATATTAGGGAATTCTTTTTTTATTTCGTCTTGTTTTCTATGGCTAATATCTAAGAAGACATTATCTGCACCGGTTATTTTCATTTCTTTATCTATTGATCTGGCGACTATATCCCTAGGCGCAAGCTCCATCCTTGAATCGTATTTCTCCATAAACCTTTCACCTTTATGGTTTTTTAATATTGCACCTTCTCCTCTAAGGGCTTCACTAAGTAGAAAGGATTTTGCTTCGGGATGAAACAGACAGGTAGGATGAAACTGATTAAATTCTAAATTCTCTACTCTACATCCAGCCCTCCATGCCAGGCCTATACCGTCACCTGATGAACCATCAGGATTACTTGTATAGAGATAGACTTTACTGGCTCCACCTGTTGCTAAAATTGTTGACCCAGCATTTATGGCTTTTACTTTATTGGACTCTATATCCAATACATAAGCACCAATACATATATTATTTTCGGTAACTAGATCTATGCAGATATGATTTTCTAAAATCTTAATGTTGTTACTACTTTTTACAATTTGAGCTAGAGAACTCGATACCTCTCTTCCAGTTGCATCATCGGCATGGACAACTCTGCGTTTAGAGTGACCCCCCTCTTGAGTAAGATGAAGTTTACTTTCTTCGCCTTGAGTGAATTTAGTTCCAAGATTAGCCAGCCATTCTATTGCGTTTTTCCCTTCTTCAACGCATTGTCGGACAGCTACTTCATTACAAAGTCCGTCGCCAGCAATTAAAGTATCTCTTAAATGTTCTTCAATAGAGTCTTTACTATCGATGACAGCCGCTATTCCTCCTTGAGCATACCAAGTAGAACTGTCTATTAGAGAGTTTTTTGTAATAAGTGTTACTTTAAATTTTTTTGATAATTCTATAGCGGCAGTCATCCCAGCAGCGCCGCTTCCAATTATTAGAATATCTGATCTAATCAAGTGTTCTGAAAGATTAAAGAATAATCAGTTGCTGAAATATTTTTAGTTAGATCGCCTGAAGAAATATAGTCTATTTTTAAATTTTTTAATTTTTTTAGCTCAACTCTGTTTATATTTCCAGAGACCTCTAATTTTATCTTGCCATTAGAGATCTTAGTGGCTTCTGCAAGATCAATATCATTGAAATTATCCAACATAGCAATATCAGCTTCTGATTGGATTGCTTCCTCAAGTTCATTTAAATTCTCTACTTCAACTTCTATTGGTTTTAAATTATTTTTTCTTAAGCTTTGAACGGCTGCAGAAATTGATCCTGCTGAAGCAATATGGTTTTCTTTTATTAGGGCAGCATCATAAAGACCCATCCTATGATTTTGTCCGCCTCCAACTAATACTGAATATTTTTGTTCATACCTTAATCCTGGAATAGTCTTTCTTGTATCCAAGAGAACAGTTTTAGAATCTAGCAGTTCTTTTTGATAAGAATAAGTTTTATACGCTATACCTGACATCATTTGTAAAAAATTTAGACCCGTTCTCTCGGAGGCTACCATGCATTTGGCATTCCCATTTAGGTGAGCAATAACTGTATCTTCCTCGATTAAAGAGCCTTCTTTTTGATTCCAGATTATCTCTATATTTGGATCAAGTATTTTAAAAGCAGCATCAAACCAACTTGAACCACATAATATTGATTCTTCTCTACATATAAGTTCTGCCGTTTGAAATTTAAGAGGATCAATTAGTTCACCCGTTACATCACCCAGACCAATATCTTCTTCTAGGGCCTTATTAACTGAAGAATTTACCTTTGTTAGATCTGGATTAAACATCTTCGATCGAGAAATTAATCATTTTATCAAGCGGAACTCGAGCTTTTTCTATAACTAAAGAATCAAGTGTGATTTCATTAGTGAGTTCTCTCGTACAAACTTCTACATTTTTTAAGCTGTTAAGCCCCATCCATGGGCAATGAGCACAACTTTTACAAGATGACCCAACGCCTCCAGTAGGGGCTTCAAAAAATTCTTTTTCAGGTGAAAATTGCTGCATTTTGTAGAAGATAGATTTATCTGTGGCAACAATAAACTTATTGAAGTCTAAATCTTGAGATGCCTTTATTAAATGAGAGGTAGAGCCTACTGCATCAGCCATTGATATTACTTCTGGAGGAGATTCAGGATGAACTAAGATGCCAGCATCGGGATGTATCTTCTTAAGACCTTTGAGTCCCGTAGCTTTAAATTCTTCATGAACTACGCAGGCACTATTCCAGAGAATCATGTCTGCCCCAGTTTCTTTTTGTAGATAATCACCTAAATATTTATCGGGTGCCCAAAGTATTTTTTCTCCCTGTAGATGTAAGTCTTCTATTATTTCTTTAGCTATACTAGATGTAACTACCCAGTCCGCCATGGCTTTTACTTCGGCGGAGGTATTTGCATAGACTACAAGTTTACGATCAGGGTACTTATTCCTCATCTCCATAAGTTCTGATGCAGGACAGCCCAAATCTAACGAACATGTTGCCTCAGAAGTAGGGACATAAACATTCTTTTCGGGACTAAGGATCTTTGCTGTTTCTGCCATAAATTTAACACCTGAAACGATAAGATTATCTGTTTTGCAGTTACTTCCAAATTTAGCCATCTCTAAAGAATCTCCAACAAAACCTCCAGTCTCCTCTGTGATTTCTTGGATTAAAGGATCGACATAATAGTGAGAAATGATAGTGGCATTATTCTTTTTTAAACTACGTTTAATAGAAGAAAATAAGTAATCTTTGTCTGTCTCATTACCATTATTATTTAATGACAGTTGATGACGGTTGATTAATTCTGGGTTAAGAAATTTTGAAGAAGCTTCCATGTTTTCGT
>CAYVAL010000102.1:0-597 GCA_964449395.1 uncultured Gammaproteobacteria bacterium
CTATAATGTTATAAAGAAATTATGATCCTAGTCTGTCTGCAGGAACTATTTGTGCGACAGGGACTTTAGGACAAATAATACCTCCATCTATAGCGTTAGTAATTTTAGGTGACGTCTTGTCAGCTGCTTACCAGCAATCTCAATTAAGTATTGGTAATTTTTCTGCCCGAACAGTCTCTGTAGGAGATCTATTCATGGGAGCAATTATTCCGGGTCTAATCCTAGTATTTTGCTATGCATTATATGTAATTATCAGAGCCTACCTTTCTCCAAAAATGGCTCCTTCACAGGAGGTAACAATTGTTTCCGGAAGATGGAGAATAATGCTTACATCCCTGTTGCCTCCATTTGTCCTAATAACCTCAGTACTAGGATCTATTCTTCTTGGTATAGCAACACCGACTGAAGCTGCAGGAGTCGGAGCGCTAGGAGCAGTTCTTCTTGCGATCAGTAAAAGCAGTCTAACTAAAAAGAATTTAACTGAATCTGTAGAAACAACAGCAGAAATTACAGCCATGGTTTTCATGATTCTTCTAGGTTCATCTATTTTCTCCTTAGTATTTAGAGGTTTTGGTGGAGATGACCTTATAACTGGTA
>CAYVAL010000102.1:607-3732 GCA_964449395.1 uncultured Gammaproteobacteria bacterium
CTGGTATTTTTTCAGAATTACCGGGAGGCGCTTTCGGCGCTGTCTTGGTAGTAATGATAATTATTTTTCTTTTAGGTTTTATTTTAGATTTTATTCAAATCACTCTTGTTGTCGTACCTATAGTTGGGCCTGCACTATTAATGTTAGGAGTAGATCCTATTTGGTTGGGCATAATGATAGCAATCAACCTTCAAACATCTTTTCTAACACCACCATTTGGTTTTGCTCTCTTTTATTTAAGAGGTGTAGCGCCTGATACGCTTGCGACTAAGGACATATATAGGGGAGTTATTCCCTTCATACTTATTCAATTGGGAGTGTTAATAGCCTTGGCCATCTTTCCAGAGTTGGTCACTGCCTTACCACAGGCAGTATACGGTAGCTAGTTTTTAGACAAGGTGGGCTATTCTATCTGCACGGTAAGATGAACGTACCATTGGTCCAGAAGCCACTTCTAAAAATCCAATTTCTATTGCTAGATCTTTAAAATATGCAAATTCTTCTGGTGTGTACCATTTCTCAACTGGCAAATGATTTACTGTAGGTCTCATATATTGACCAAGGGTGAGAACATCGACTCCTGTTTCTCTAATATCATCAAAAGTTTTTAATATTTCTTCTTCCGTTTCACCAAGTCCAAACATTAAACTCGTCTTTGTAATGACTGATGGTGAGTATTGCTTTGCGTAAGATAGAACCTCCAGAGTCTGGTCATATCCCGCTCTAGGATCTCTTACTCTTTTGGTCAATCTGCTTACGGTTTCTAGATTTTGTGCAAACACTTCCAATTTGGAATTTAAAAGCACTTCAATAGATTTTTTATTACCTAAAAAATCAGGAACCAATGCTTCCACAATCACTTCGGGGGCTTTTTCTTTAATAGCCTGAATAGTATGAGAAAAGTGCTCTGCTCCTCCATCAATTAAATCATCCCTATTAACTGAAGTTAAAACTGCGTATTTTAAATTCATGTGCGCAATAGAATTAGCTACTTTGTTAGGTTCATCTTTATCTAAAATACCCTTAGGATTTCCGGTATCTACAGCACAGAATCTACAGGCACGAGTACAAACAGAACCGAGTAACATGAAAGTTGCCGTACCATGGCTCCAGCATTCTTGAATGTTTGGGCACATTGCTTCTTCACATACAGTATGTAACTTCTTATCGGAAACAATACTCTTAAGTTCTCTGTATTTACTTGAGTTTTGTGATTTTACTCTTAGCCAAGTAGGTTTTCTTTCAATTGGAATCAGTTTATTTGGATTTGGTTTTATACCATTCTTTATAGCAACCACTCCATTTTCTTTGATAGTCTTAGTAGGTATCAAATTTTCCATTACGCTGCTTGAGAATATTGCTCTTTTAGCATATTCACTAAATCTTGTTTAACTGTATCTATCGAAATATTTTCTAGATCTTTTAGTTGTGTGACTTCTAGGGAGTCTATTCCACAAGTAACTATTCCATCAAATGGCTTTAGATCCATATCTATATTAAAACTTATACCGTGATAACAATGACCTTTTTTAATCTTTAATCCTATTGAGGCTATTTTCTTTCCTTGAACATAAATACCTGGAGCTCCAATTCTTCTTTTTGCATTTACTCCATATTTACTCAAAAGATTTATCATCACTTCCTCAAGCTCACAAATTAATTTTTTAGGTCCCCAGCCAAGTCTCCTTAAGTTCAGCAGAAAGTAGATCATCAGTTGACCGGGTCCATGATAAGTCACTTGACCTCCTCTATCTGTCCTCACTACAGGGATGTCCTTTTTTGAAATAATATTCTTTTCTTCTGCGGCATGCCCTAAAGTATAAACAGGGTAATGTTCAGCAAACCATAACTCGTCAGGTTCATTTCCAGACATTTGGCTGATGACAACCTGCATTTGTTGCCACACATCCTCATACTCTACTAACCCTAAATCTTTAACCTCTAAATTCTTCAATCTAATTCTCTTGTATCGATGTATGCCTTTTCTGAGATTCTATGATAATTGATTACTTGTTCTTTAAATTCCGTATAGGATTTATAAACCTTTTGTGCCATTGGGTCATCTTCAATAAAGTCTTCCATAACTTCATCTGTTATTTTCTTTAATTCTATAAGAACACTATCAGGTAGCTTTCTAAGATCAACATCATGCTTCTCGATAAGTTCTGTAAGGGCTCTATTATTTCTTGCAGTATATTCATCGAGCATTTCTTGATTTGCAGACTTTGCGGCATATTTAATTATTGCCTTAAGATCATCTGGCAAAGACTCAAAGGCTTCTTTATTGATGATAATTTCTAAAGTAGAGCCTGGCTCGTGCCATCCTGGATAGTAGTAATAGTCAGCTACTTGATGAAAACCAAAAGTCAGATCATTGTAAGGACCAACCCACTCTGCAGCATCAACTACACCTTGTTGCAAAGATAGAAAAATTTCATTCCCCGGAAGAGTTACAGTTTCGGCACCTGCTCTAGTAAACACTTCACCAGCTAAACCAGGTATCCTCATCTTAAGACCCTTTAGATCATTCAAAGAATTTATTTCTTTTTTAAACCAGCCAGCCATCTGAACCCCGGAATTACCTCCAGCTAACGGTATAAGATTAAAAGGTGCATATGCTTCCTCCCATAGCTCCATTCCTCCCCCATAGTGAAGCCAGCCATTCATTTCCTGTGCTGTCAGTCCGAAAGGAACTGCTGTAAAGAACTGAGAAGATTTGACTTTTCCAGTCCAGTAATAGGATGCACCATGGCCAAGCTGCACATTGCCTTGGGAAACTGCATCAAAAACCCCCAAAGCAGGAACAAATTCTCCAGCACCATAGACCTTGATTTGCATTCTTCCGCAAGTCATCTCATCTACGTATTTAGAAAAGTTCTCCGGACCCATTCCTAGTCCTGGGAAATTCTTTGGCCAGGTAGTGACCATTGTCCACTTATAAGTTTTGCTGCCGGCTGAAAAACAGCTCCCATCCTCGACAGCTAATTCTTTAGTCTCAGAGCAAGAGATCATTATTAATGTGAACCCTATAGCTAATATTCTTTTCATATTTTTTGCCTTGTCTTATATATGCTGTAGTTTAGCGTAAGAAACCATCAGCCATTTAGTTTTACTAGAATCAAAAT
>CAYVAL010000103.1:0-3729 GCA_964449395.1 uncultured Gammaproteobacteria bacterium
ATAAAATTAAGTCATGACAATTAATCAAAACAATATTATTAATAATGCTAAAAAGGTATTAAAAATAGAAGCAGATGAAATTTATAATACATATAATAATATCGATGATAATTTTGCTTTAGCAGTTAAACTTATTAAGGAATGTAAGGGAAGAATAGTTGTTAGTGGTATGGGTAAATCTGGCCATATCGCAAGAAAAATATCATCTACGATGTCAAGTACGGGAACTCCTGCCTTCTTTATGCACCCAGGAGAGGCGAGTCACGGTGATCTTGGTATGATAATGAAAGAGGACGTTATAATTTTTTTTTCTAACTCTGGAAAAAGTGAAGAGCTAATCTCTATTATTCCTAGTATCAAAAGAATTGGTGCCAAAATTATTTCTGTAACAAATGATATAAGTTCAGATTTAGCACTGCAAAGTGATATTAATATTAATATAGTTGTGAAAAAAGAAGCATGTCCACTTGGGTTAGCTCCAACAGCGAGCTCTACAGTCGCTCTCGCTCTCGGCGATGCTCTCGCAATTTGTGTTTTAGAAGAAAAAGGATTCTCAGCGGAGGACTTTAAAAATTCACATCCAGGGGGTAATTTAGGAAAAAATAATTTAATCAGAATTAAAGATATTATGCTTAAAAATGTCGCTGTTCCAAAAATTAATTATCAATCATCCCTTGGGGATGCAATTATAGAAATATCAGATAAATTAACCTTTTATAAATAATTAACGAGGATATAAATGAAAACTAAAACAAGTCTAACCGCTTTAGTATTTTCTTTATTTTTATCATTTTCATTATTCGCCGATGATTCTACTGTCAAGATTGGCGATGTTGAGATGGCATCTGATAAAAAAAGTGCAGCATTTGAGCAAGTGAAGAAAAAGTTAGGTAAATGGGAAGGTAAAATGGTTCAAGGTTTAAATGGAGCTATTATTGATGTTTCTTATGAATTTGCTTTAACTTCCGGAGGAAATACCATAACTGAGACATTGGTAGAAGATGGTGTGCAAATGCTAACAACTTACAGTGATGATGACGGTCAGTTAGTTGTAAAGCATTATTGTGGATTGGGCACGGAACCTGTATTCAAGGTAGATAGCTTGTCAGCAAGCAGTATGTCTATTGAATTGGATAAGTCTAAAGTTGACCTTCACGCTGCTCATGAAAGCTTCGTTACTAATATGAAATGGACCATGAATTCTAAAGATTCAGTATCATTTGAGAATATCGTAATGCTTGACGGTGAGCCCACTAAGAATAAAGCAGAACTCAAAAGAGTTTATTAAAAAAAAGGCCCCTAAGGGGCCTTTTTTATTTCACCTTACAAAGGAAGTGTTCTACCGGTTAACTGCCTAACTAACGTAGCAGAGTTGGGATCTGTGCTAGCTTGAAAGGAAAGAAGCTCTTCACTTGTAGAGGCATTATTTAAGAAATTTGCCATTCCAGACCAATCGTCAAAAAAAGCTACATAATGAAGGGTATTAGGTAAGCCCAAGCCTTCTGAATAATATTCAATTCTGGCTCCTAATTTTTCATGTATAACTTTTGCTTTGGCAAAGTTGCCTAATATTTCTGGTAATTTTCCTGGAGCAACATCCCATACCCATACTCCGTAAACACCTGAATTTGGGAAATTAGATGCTTTTTCAGTTGTATCGAGATTGATTGCCGCAAAACTAGTTTCTAAAGTTCCACTTGGATTTTTACCCACTTCGGCCCAGAATTCATTCCATTCAGGATTTGCTTGTAATTCATCTCTAAATTTACCCCAAGTTGTTGCATCATCTACACGCAAAACATAGTCAATCTGATTTTGTGAACCAACATCCATTTGATTAATTGTGACAGTTGCTCCCAATGCTCTTTGTATAGATGCAGCTTTAACCATAGATGCGATCATTGCTTCACCTTCTCCAGGGTTAACTTTCCAACTATAAACCTCAGCTATCTCAGCTTTTGCTAAGAAAGGTAAAGTTACTAATAAGCTAGTTAATAATATTTTAAATAGTTTCATATATTTTCTCCTTAAGTTAGAGGATAACAAAATTAGATATCTAGGTATGCTTAATTTTTATTTAAATTATAGACGAATCCTAAATAGAGATTTCTCTACTTCACCAGCAATATATAAATAATTGTTATGTGTAACAATGCCATTAAATATCATAGAAGGAGGTTCTAAATCAGATTGTGCTGGACTTCCTGGCATTACATTTCCAATAACAGTTATAACGTTGCCTAAAATTTCTTTTATTTCGCCTGTATTACCCTCAAAAACAAATATTGAGTTACCCTGAACCGCTATCCCTTCAGGTGAGTCAAGTCCATCAACTATTATTGTTTTAGTTCCATCTGGGTCTATTTTTACTAGTTCCCCTCTTCCTCTGTCTGATACCAACAAACCTTCTTCATAATTAATAACATGAGTTGGTGCCTCAAATCCATCTGCTAAAACTTTAGAAGGACTTCCATCAAAGTTAAATATAGTAATTGATCCATTGCCATCTAAAGCTACCGCAATTCCATATCCAAATTTAGTTGCTGATACTGGAACATTTAGACCTTCAAGACTTTCTACTATCTCGCCTGTATCAGGTTTCATAATTTTTAAATTATTATCTACCCAGCTGGTGAGTATTAAGTAATCATTGAAGGTAGAAATTGCTGTATTTGCTCCAATCGGAGATACTCTAAAAGTATTTTTATAATTCCAAGCTTCTTGACCATTGTCTGAGTTATAGGCTTTTACGGATTGAACGTCTGCTATCGCTATATTTCCATTGATAACCGAAATACCTCCTGCATGAGCTATTCCGCCGGGTAATATTTCTTCAACAGAGTTTTCAGAAACTTTCATGATAGAGCCCTCGGAGTAACTTGATACAAAAATTTCGTCTTTAGAATTTAAAGCAAGATTATCAAGCCCTTGATCAACATAAGCTATTTCTTCATTTTTACCGTCCTTTACTTTGATAACTTTTCCTGCGCCTGTATCCAACACAAATAATTCGCCCTTGGAATTAAATTTTACTGCGGCCGGTACATTAAAACCTGTCGCTTCTGTTCTTAAATCACCTGTATCGACATTCACGCTGACTATTTCATTATTAAACCATCTAGGGCCATACAATCTGCCATCTGGACCCCAGTCCATTCCATTCAGACCACAAAATTCTCCAATTTTATCTAGAATTAATCTAGGTTCTGTTTTTCCGTTTGGATCTAATTCAAATAGACCATTATCGTAAAAACATTGAGCAACAAAGAGTCTGTCATCATCTGAAAAGGTAATGGGATTGACTCCTATTCCAGGATTACCAGCTATTACTTTAGTCTCACCATCTATGAAACCTGCAACTTCACCGGTAAGTATAGAAGTCCAATAAAAATCACCCTTTGAGTTGAAAGCAACATCATCAGGACCTATTACGCCTTTATCAAATCCATATCTCTTGATGATTTGTTTTGATTCCGTATCTATAACGGAAATGTCAGAACCTATTACAGATGCAGCATAAAGCATACCGTCAGGTCCAAAATGTATTCCGTTTACACCCGCAATCTTTGCTCCAGTTACAAAGGTTTCTAGCCTTGTATTTTCTTCTTCAGAACAACTTAAAATAAAAAGTAGTAATAAAGAGTTAAATAGAAGTTTATTCATAAAAATTTTCCTATAATGTAATGAATATTAATTTTTTATAATATTGATATGATTTTTTCGTTGTTG
>CAYVAL010000104.1:0-3700 GCA_964449395.1 uncultured Gammaproteobacteria bacterium
CCTTGCGACTTTGCAAGAGGACTGTCTTTATCAAAAGAGTAATTAGTTAAGACTCGCGAAAATCTGAGCTTATTGAAGTCTTTCTCTATTTTAAATACTCCCTCATCAGTATAAGAACCCTTCACCTTTCCTGTTGACGCAACGCCATTTAAAACATGAGCAAAGTATATGAATTCGCTTTTTAACTGATCTTTAGTAATTTTTAAGAAAATTTTATTACTTTCTGGGTCTCTATAAGTTACAAAAAAACCTAAAGTTTCTTCATAATCTTCAACAAATTCTTTTATGTATGTTTCTTTTTCTTCTTCAGCTGCAGAGGCATCCTCATCTACAGTGCCTGTATTTTCTTCCGCCACAAGTCCTTGTGTAACGATAAACAATAAAATAATGAGTCTAATTAAGTGGTTTTTCATGAAATTTTTATATATTTTATACTTACCTTATCTACTTAAAAATAAGGTGCGATACTATACCAGATTGGAGTTTAGAATTTTTATAGGTTTTTAATATGTTTGATTTAATAATAAAAAATGGATTGATTTACGATGGTAAGGGCAGTGAACCTTTTAAAGCTGATTTAGCAATTTCTAAAGAAAAAATTGTGGAGATAGGTGTTATAGACGGAAAGGCAAAAGAAATAATAGATGCTGAAGGTAAAATTGTTACCCCTGGGTTTGTTGATATACATACCCACTATGATGGCCAAGTAACATGGGACCCTTACCTAAGACCATCTACTTACCACGGTGTTACTACAGTAGTTATGGGTAATTGCGGAGTTGGATTTTCACCCTGTAAACCCAATCAAAGAGATTGGTTGATAGGCCTTATGGAGGGAGTAGAAGATATTCCTGGTACAGCTTTGCATGAAGGAATTGATTGGGAATGGGAAAGTTTCCCAGAATATTTAGATGCTCTTGAGAGAAAACCACTGGCTATAGATGTTGGCACTCAAATTCCTCATGGAGCGGTAAGGGCATATGTTATGGGAGAAAGAGGAATTAATCATGAAGAAGCCTCTCCAGAAGAAATAGAAAAGATGAAGCAGATAGTTCAGGAAGCTGTAAGAGCTGGAGCTTATGGATTTAGTACCTCACGAACAGAAAAACATAATGATGTGAATGGAAACTTAACCCCTAGTATTACTGCACATAAAAATGAATTGGTTGAGATTGCCAAGTCCCTTGGTGAAATTGAAAAAGGTGTTCTTCAGGGCATATCTGATTTTTATGATTTTGATTCTGAATTTGATATTTTTAAAACTATGTCCAAAGAGTCGGGAAGACCGATCTCTATTACGGTTGAGCAACAAGATGCTCGACCAGAGTGGTGGATTCAGTTATTGGATGGTATAGAGCAGGCTCAATCTGAGGGAATAAATATGTTTGGTCAAGTTCCTCCTAGAGCAACCGGTATATTGATGGGTCTTACTGCAACCCTAAATCCATTTAGATTTTATCCGTCCTATATGGAGATAGCTGATCTCTCTTTGGAAGACAGAGTAAAAATAATGAAAAGGGAAGATTTCAGAGAAAAATTACTTCAAGAAAAAGGTGTTTCTATCAACCCACTAGTTGATGAAATAGTAACTTCTTACGGAAAAATGTTTAAATTGGGAGAACCGGCTAATTATGAGCCAGACACAAAAGATTCTTTTAAATCATTAGCTGATTCATCAAATATGACAGCTGAAGAAATAGCTTATGAGTCCATGCTAGAAAAGGAAGGCAAAGCTTTAATTTATCATCCATTATTCAATTATCAAACGGGTGATTTGAGCTTAGTTGAAAAAATGCTTAAACATCCTTATACAATTTCAGGGCTTGGAGATGCGGGGGCTCATTGTGGGGCAATTAGCGATGCAAGCTTCCCAACAACACTTGTTCAACACTGGTCAAGGGATAGAACAAAAGGAGAAAAACTTCCTCTTGAGACTGTCATAAAGATGCAAACATCAGAGACTGCTAATTTGCTTGGCATTGAAGATAGAGGGGTCATTGAGGAGGGTTATAAGGCCGATATAAATGTAATTGATTATGAAGGACTTACCTTACATGAACCTGAGATTATTAATGATTTGCCAGCCGGTGGCAGAAGACTTGTCCAAAAGGCCTCTGGTTATGATTACACAATAGTTTCAGGAGAAATTGCTTTTATAAAAGGTGAAGCAACAGGTGTGTTAAATGGGAGGTTAATTAGAAATTCCCACTAGATATGTCTAGTTATATTTTAGATTTACACGGCTATAGACATCATGAGGTGGATGTTGCTGTTGAGAACTTTATATATTTAAATCAAGATGAAATGCCTCTAACAATAATATGTGGTAACAGTGAAAAAATGCTTTCACTTGTAAGGGTTGTATTAGAAAGATCCAATGCTGAATACTATAATGGTTCTGGTCATGAATATGGGCATATAAAAGTCTATCGACTTAATTAATATGGATATTAAAAAATTAGACCCTATAGGAGCTGAATTAACAAACATAGACCTTAATAGTCTTAGCGAGGAGGATGTAACTCTCATCAAGAGCTATTTTCTAAATTACTCTGTAATCGTCTTTAAAAATCAGGATTTAAATCCAAGTGATTTAAAAAATATTTCTAAACTTTGGGGCGAAGCATTAATACATCCTGTATTTAAAGGTATAGATGGTCATCCCGAGATTATTGAAATCCAAAATCTTGGAGAAAAATATCATACCAATGCCCATTGGCACTCTGATGTGACTTTTGAAGAATGTCCACCAGACGCTACGCTTTTATATTCTTTGGAGGTGCCCGAAGAAGGTGGTGATACCTTGTTCTCCAGCCAGCATCTTGCTTATGATGAATTAGATGCTGATCTAAAATCTCTTCTTTCTAAAAAACTTGCTATCCATAGTAATATTGGAGTTTTGCTATTATCTGGAGGAGACCCCAAAGATGCTAAGACAGTTGAGCATCCAGTTTTTAGAGAACACCCTGAAACCGGAAAAAAAGCTTTGTATGTCACAGAAGCTTTTGTTAAATCGATTAAAGATATGGATTCAAAAGAGTCTCAAAGAATATTGGAGATTCTTTATAAACATGCAAGTAAGAAAGAATATATTTACAGACATAAATGGTCTAACGGAGATCTAGTTGTGTGGGATAATAGAAGTGTTCAACATTATGCAGAACATGGTTATGGAGACCAAACTAGAACTATGCACAGATTAACAACGTCAGGGAGTAAACCATTTTGAATAACACTGTAACTATTAAGAATTGCAAAGTCGTCAATGAAGGCCAAATTGAAGAAAAAGACTTGGTAATTAAGAATGGAAGGTTTGAAAAGATTGGGAATGATCTAGTCTCTGAGGGCGAGGTTATTGATGCTGCCGGCTTATTTTTATTCCCTGGCGTAATAGATGATCAATGTCATTTTAGAGAACCAGGTTTAACTGAAAGAGGTAGTATTAAAACTGAGTCTTTGTCAGCTATTGCCGGAGGAACTACTTCCTTTATGGATATGCCAAATGTTATCCCTCCAACCCTCGATTTAGGCTTATGGAGAGATAAGATATCTATTGCAGAGCAAACTGCATCAGCAAACTTCTCTTTTTATATGGGTACTTCGAATACAAATATTGATGAAATCAAAGCAATTGATCCAAAAGAAGTTTGTGGAATTAAGATTTTCATGGGTTCATCAACTGGAACTCTTTTGGTCAATG
>CAYVAL010000105.1:0-3655 GCA_964449395.1 uncultured Gammaproteobacteria bacterium
TCTAAAAGCCGGTAAGAATATTGTTATCATTGAGCCAGAGGGGTTTTGTCCTTATTGCAACAAATTTAGAGAAGATGTATCTGACAACTATGCAGGTAATATACCTTTAAGCTACAGGAAGGCTTCAAATTTAGAGGGTCTTTCTATCACAACCCCCACTTGGGCTACTCCAACTATCTTATTTCTAGAGAATGGAAGCGAAGTTTTTGGATATCAAGGATACCTGTCACCAAAAGAATTTTATAAGGCTTTAGGTTTTTTTAAGTTAGGCGATAGTGAGGCTTATAGAGTAGCGTTTAATGAAGGCACCGATGCTAGGTTCTGTAAGGAATATGAAATTTTTAAAAATACCCCAGACGGAGTATTTATTGATAAGTTAAGTGGTGCTGCTCTATTTGATACTCAAGATAGATTTAATTCTCGAACTGGATGGTTATCTTTTACAAGGCCAGTTGAAGGTTCAGTTTATAGAAGAGCTGATAACAGTTATGGGATGAGAAGAATCGAAATAAGGTCCGTATCTTCAGATATCCATCTAGGCCATGTTTTTCCTGATGGACCAAATGGCTTACCCCGATATTGTATTAATGCTACAGTCTTAGAATTCAAAACTCGTAATGAATTTAATAAAACTAAAATAAAGGAGAAGGTATGAAGGGAAAGATCGCTAAATATGTAACTGTTGGAACTAATAATTTAGAGAGAGCTAAAAAGTTCTACGATGCATTATTTGAAGATTTAGGTGTTACTAGTTTCGGACCAAACGAAAGAAGTTTCTTCTGGACTATACCCGGAGACGATACAAACTTTGCCGTATTTGTGCCTTATGATGGAGAAGAAGCTACTGTAGGAAACGGAAGCATGGTTGGCATAACTTTAGAAACAACTGAAGATGTGGATGCTCTATATAAAAAGGCTATTGAATTAGGAGCTGAGGACGATGGCGAACCAGGACAGAGAGTTCCAACTTTCTATGGTTGTTATGTGCGAGATCTCGATGGTAATAAACTTACTTTTTGTAAATTTGGTTAGATTATAAAAAGTCTGCGATAGTATCGAACACAACATACGCAACTAGTATTCTTATGGCGAGGGTGGTTCTGAGTGAATCACTCAACTCCATGCCCCATATTTTCTTTATTTTTTTAGGAGAGATTTCTGCTGACATGTTTTAAGTCCAACTCACAAAGCTAGCTACGAAATACACACCCATAAATAATGGAATAAAGTAACTAATTTCTCTACCTATCTTGCCAATAGTTTTAAGTTTTAAAGTTTTTTTATTGTTCATGCATATACTTATGCAATTCACATGCCAAATAAGTTTTACTTAATTTATTACTTTTCAGCCTAAAAGGGTGCAAATAAAGGCTTTAGGTCTCAAAGGAGTTCAATTACTTCTTTGCAGAAACAATCCAAGTTGCACTTGGGAAAAGAAGTCCCTCATTTTTATGAAAGTCAGAAAACTTAGTTATTAATGCCTCTAAAATTTCTTCTCTTAATTCATCACCAGAATTTTTTAGCATCTCCGTAACAACAGGATTAATTGTTAAATAATCTTCACTAGCTTCTCTAATTGACTTACCTGAAAACATAACAATATCTTCTTGATTGTCTGTTATGACAATTTCATGGAATCCTGAGGCTTCTAGAATTTCTTTTATATATTCCTTATCTTCAAATGCAAATGGTCCTGGACTTTTTGGGGGAGGAGCAGGTAAATCAAGAAATTGCTTAATTACTTGTATAGATAAACTTTGCCATGGGTTTAGTGAAGCATTTTGCCAGCAAACGAAACTTAATTGACCATCTTGCTTTAAAGAATTGTGTATGTTTTTAAAAGCCTCAAAGGGATCTTCAAAGAACATCACTCCAAATCTTGAGAAAGCTATATCGAAATATTCAGACATTAACTCTTCAACTTGAACATCTTTGACTTGAAAGTCAGTATTCGTAAGAGACATTTCAGAAGCTAATTTAGAGGCCTGATTAAGCATAGGCACTGAAATATCAAGTCCAATTAACTTACCTTCAGGAATTTGTTTTGCAATTTCTAATGAAGTTGCTCCGCATCCACAACCTATGTCTAAGATTATTTTATCGGGAGTTAGTGCTAGTTTATCAATTGCTCTTTGGCCTAATGGGTTGAGCATAATATCCATTTCTTTTTGTTTGTTCACCCAAACATCCCCGCCAGCTCCTGACCAGAATTCTTTTTGTTTTAGATTCTTATCTTCCATGATCTCACCTCCATATTGTCGCGTATCATTTTGTTTAATTTAATGTAAAAATTGTACCTTATGAAAAAAGATATGGACATTACAGAATCACTAATAGATCTAATTGGGAACACACCTATTCTCAGGCTAAAGTCCCTTGATACTGGGCCGTGCGACTTATATGTTAAGTTAGAATCTAATAATCCCGGCGGCTCTATTAAAGATAGAATCGGACTTTCAATCATTGAAGAGGCCGAGAAGTCGGGAGAACTCAAACCTGGCGGAACTATTATTGAAGCTACTGCTGGTAATACTGGCATTGGTCTAGCTCTAATTGCTGCCTTGAAGGGGTATAGGATTATTCTAGTCATACCTGACAAGATGAGCAGAGAGAAAATCTTACACCTAGAAGGGCTTGGAGCTGAAATAGTCTTAACTCGATCAGATGTTCCAGAAGGACATCCTGAATATTATCAAGATTTGGCTAGAAAAATTCTTAATGAAACACCTGGCGCCTTTTTAGCTAATCAATTTTCAAACCCTGCAAATCCACTGGCGCATAGGACAGGCACTGCACCAGAGATTTGGGAGCAAATGGGTGGCAATATAGATGCTGTAGTGGCTGGTGTTGGGTCCGGCGGAACACTTACTGGATTGGCGGAATATTTCAAATCTCAAGACCCTTCCATATGCATGGTTGCTGCTGATCCTGAAGGTTCAGTTGTTGCTGATGCAATTCTTAAAGTAGAATATTCATATGAAGGCGGTAGTTGGTTGGTTGAGGGAGTCGGCGAAGATTTCATACCCAAAAACTTTGAATTATCTCTTATGGATGATGCGGAGACTGTAACTGATAAAGAAGCATTCGAAGTGCTTCAAGTTTTATTAAAAGAAGAGGGTATCCTAGGTGGATCGTCTACCGGTACGTTAGTTGCAGCGGCAGCGAAGTGGTGTAGAAGGCAAAAAGAACATAAAAATGTTGTTACCTTTATTTGCGATACAGGTAATAAATATTTATCTAAGGCATTTAACAAATCCTGGTTGCATGACAATAATCTTCTTGATCTTGAAAAATTTGGTGACTTAAGAGATTTAATCAATAGGCGAGCTGATAAAGGAGAAATGATCACTGTGTCTCCTGGAGACTCTTTACTAGTTGCCTATAATCGTATGAGGGCTTCTGATATCTCTCAAATCCCGGTAATCGATGAAAGTGAATTATTGGGTGTTCTAGACGAAGAAGATTTACTTTTTTGTGTAAGTAGAGATCCGGCAGAATTTTCAAGCGAAGTCTCCAAACACATGATAGATAAACTAGATACATTGCAATCCGATGCTTCTGAAGAAGAGCTGCTTGCAATTCTATCCGAAGGGAAGGTTGCAATAATTTATGAAGAACAAACTTTCATTGGCTTCATAACAAAAGTTGATTTAAT
>CAYVAL010000106.1:0-3642 GCA_964449395.1 uncultured Gammaproteobacteria bacterium
GAAGGTGAATTGCCAATGCCAGATAACTTCCCTGATTCGTCTATTCATAAACTTGATCATGTTGTAATCAATACAAATGATCCAGATGGGTTTATTGAAGTTTATCAAAATATCTATGGTCTTAGACTTGCATTAGATCAGACAATTGAGAAGTGGGGAGGTAGGATGCTCTTTTTTAGACTCAACAAAACTACAATAGAAGTAATTGGAAAAAAGGATGACAAGGAAACAGAAGATAAACTTTGGGGGCTTGCTTGGGAAGTTAAAGATTTAGAAGCAACCCATGAAAGACTTCTAAAGAGCGGGTTTGATCTTACTCCAATTAAAGACGGCAGAAAACCAAACACATTAGTATCTACAGTTAAATCTAATACCCATAATATTCCTACTCTTCTTATTGAGCACCTTGTTTCTTGAATTTATCGTAAATCCAATAAGGAGAATAGATTAGATAAAATACTACTATTCCAAGGGTAATTAGAACTGGAATATGCAGTGGAGGTTCAGGGAAGAAATCTAACAGACTTTCTCCAACAGGTTTAGTTCCTAAATACCAATAGTTAGCTGGCGGTCCTATTATCTGATTTATTATGTAAATAAACGGTAAAAAGGCCAAAGAAACATATATTCCATTTCTAACAGACTTCAATGTGGGTCTATTATTTAAACTTAAAGAGGCATACACAATGGCAACAATTAAAAGGCCATGCCCAATAAAAAATAAGATAAATTGAGGATCTGGAAAATCTTTAGGTATATCTGGAGTCAAAAGGGCGTTAATCCCTCCGCCAATACCCCAAAAAAATGAAACTTCGAAGAATATCCTTCTTTCAGTTATTAAAAATATTCCTATAAAGAGTGTTGATAAGTTGCACATGTGTATAGGAATTAATCTTGCCCAAGGAAAATCCATTGAATAATGCCAGATGAAAGGTTTTATGAGCTCCAATAATATTGCTGAGATACCAATAATCTTAGCAATCGCAATTTTATTAGCGTAAGTATTATTTTTAATTATTACCGGCAATAGAAAGGCTATTGATATAATGATTAAAAGAGTAACCAAGTGAGAACCACTAAACATTACAAAAGGTTGAGCAATCATAGCTAGAGTATAAAAATTTATCTCATCATATGGTAGAAGATTATTTCAACAATACAGTGACTTTATGAATAATAATGCTGTTAGTTTCTTTCCAAAAATAGATAAAAAAGAATTTTTTATTCTTTCTAAAGCTTTTTTATTTTTCTTTTTTGTCCTAGCTTCTTGGTACGCATTAAGGCCTGTTAGAAATGAACTTGCCGTACAAGGTGGAATTTACAATCTTCCCTGGTTGTTGATGGGGGTCATGTTGGCAATGCTTATCATAAACCCTATATATAGTTGGTTAGTATCGCGAATCAGTCAGAATAAGATAATTCTTTATATCTATTCTTTCTTTATATTAAATTTAATACTTTTTCTGACCATGTGGTCTTTTGCAGGGGACGAAGGTCGTGTCTGGACTGGCAGAGCTTTTTACATATGGGCAAATGTTTATTCATTTTTTGTAGTTTCGATATTTTGGGTAACCATGATCAATTTCTTTGACCATACGGACTCTAAAAGATTTTTTGGAATTATCAGTGCTGGCGGCTCGTTAGGAGCATTTTTTGGGTCGTCTGTAGCAAGATATTTTTCTACTGAAATATGTGGAGATACAACTATTTCTGATCTAGGTCCTATGAGCTTAATTATTTTCTCAATTTTTTCTCTATTGTTCGCAATTTACTTCTCTAGTTCATTTAAGGCAAAGCAAAAGGAACAAAATTCATCGGAAGAAATAGGAGGGTCAAGCTTAGAAGCTTTTCAAAATATAATTAAAGATCCAGCAATAAGAAATCTAGGTGTTTACGTTATTCTATTTACTATGCTGATGACAATATCTTGGATGATTTCTTTAGGAATAGTTCAGGAATGGTCTCAAGACCCTTGCGAAAGAACGGGATTTTTTGCAAGAATTGAACAAATTGTTACTCCTTTGACATTATTGATGCAACTCTTTGTTGCATCTTTCATACTCAGAAGAGTAGGAAGTACAGCTGTGTTAACCATTTACGGACTGTTATTTGCCATAGCCTTTATGGCTTATGCCTTCTACCCAACCATAACCACAGTAATGATGGTGGTAATAAGTCTAAGAATATTTGAGTATGGTTTAAACAAACCTACACGTGAATCTATTTACACTAAGCTCAAGCAACAGGATAGATATAAATCTACTGTGTTTATAGATACTTTTCTGGCACGCTCAGGAGACGTAATAGGTGGGTGGTTTGTAAGAGGTCTAGTGGGTACAGGCATAGCGGTTTTATCTGTCACATGGGCTGCGCTACCTTTTGCAATGCTCATTTCCTTTATGGGTTTACAGGTAAGTAAGGCGGTAGAAGATGAATGAAGAATTCATATATGTAGCCGATATTACGGACATAGATCTTAATCAATCTCTGTCTTTTGAGATTAATGGTAAAGATGTGCTTATTTGTCATACGAATGAGGGAGTCTTTGCTGTTGAGGATAAATGCAGCCACGCAGACATACCTCTTTGTGGCGGACAAATCATCGATAACTATATTACCTGTCCAGTGCATGGTGCAGTCTTCGATCTAAAAGATGGATCTGTTCAAGCTCCACCAGCCTTTGAAGATCTTGAAACATTTGAAGTGAGTATAGAAGGCACTTCAATTAGTGTTAAAAAATAATTTTCAGAGTAATATCTCCTTTATGAATTATAAGTTTCTTGAATGCACTGAACCTCAGCCACAAGTAAGACGTATCTACTTAAACCGGCCAGAAAAAAGAAATGCTCTATGTAATCCTTTGAGAAAAGAACTCTTCGATTGTTTGGAGGCATTTGACGAAGACCCAGAAGTAAAGGTAATCATTATTTCTGGTAAAGGATCTTGTTTTTGTGCTGGTTACGATCTCTCATACGACAATAGTGAGGATTTACCTTTCCACTCAAGTAAAACAGATGGTTTTTGGCCCCGGCACGTTGTTTAGGGAGCCTTTAAAATTTGGGACTTATCCACCCCGGTAATAGCTGAAGTACATGGATACTGTTTGGCAGGTGGAACTGAACTAGCTGCTTCATGTGATCTTGTATACGTGACTGATAACGCTGAAATAGGTTATCCAGTTGTTAGATCCATGAGCCCGCCCGATAATCAATTTTTTCCATGGCTTTTAGGTATGAGAAATGCGATGGAAATGATGCTAACTGGAGAAACCATCTCTGGAGAGGAGGCGGCTATTAATGGTTTTGCTAATAAATCCTTTTCTGAAGATGTCATTTCTAAAGAAGTTGAAAAAATAGCAAATAAGATCTCAAAAGTACCATCTGATATTCAGGCAATAAACAAAAGGTCTATACATAGGCAAATGGAAATTATGGGAATGAGAGACGGTATAAGGGCGGGAACAGAGCTACAAGCTTTAGCAATGCACAGTCGCTCAACTAGAGATCATTTAAAGGAAATTTCTTCAGGATTGAAAGAAGCCCTAACTAAGAGAGACAAAGATTTCGGTGATTACAGAACTAAAGATAAAGACTAATCTCATTATTTTTGTAACCATGATTTGCATGATTTGCATGAGTTCAT
>CAYVAL010000107.1:0-3613 GCA_964449395.1 uncultured Gammaproteobacteria bacterium
GTTCAGGGGTTAAATGTTTAAGTAAAAAATATAAGAAGTATGGGTCGACCCTTTCATTGCAGATAAAATTTGAAAACCCCTGATTGGTTGCCATTGGGACTGTATTGATTATTGCTATACCAATTGTTGCCCTAGAACAGAAAAGAATTGATCCAGATGGATATAGCCTATTTGAAATATTTTTTAATCCAATTTCTGTAATACTTTCATTTGTTCTGCTAAGCTCAATTTGGTTGTGTTTTGTAACATCTGTCGGAGTCAGCCAAGGAATGTCTCCACCCCAGAAAATTGGATTATTTCTTGAAGGTGTAGATGAAAAATAACTATCACCTTCTCTGTAGTTTAGAGATTCAGGATCAATATCATGGCCTTTCGCCGCTCTAATCCATCCTCTCTCAGAAAGCACAACTGTAACAGGATCGGAAGAAATTAATTCAGTTTCATCAAATGCGGCAGCCTCCTCTCTAAAGACAATTGGGCTATTTCTCTCATTACCATATATTTCTACGTCAGCTTTAAGCTCATTTTTAATAAGTGTTTTAAGGCGTGTTTTTGAACTTAAAAGTTTCTCTAAATCTTTTCTTTCTGAATCAAGATTACCTTGCTCTTCGGTAATTTTAATTTCTTCAAGTTTAGCTAATTGTCTTAATCGTATTTCTAAGATTGCATCTACTTGGATTACGCTTAATTTAAATTTCTTCTGTAATACCTTCTTTGGATCATCTTCATTTCTAATAATGCTTATAACTTCGTCAATGTTGAGATAAATAACAAGAAGTCCTTCTAGTATATGAAGTCGATCCAAGACCCAATCCAATCTATGCTGTAATCTTCTTGTGACTGTTTGAGATCTAAAAGTTAACCATTCCTTAAGAACAAGTTTTATATCGCGAGTCTGAGGCTTCCCATTAAGACCAATTAGATTCATATTGACTCTATAGTTTTTTTGGAGATCTGTTGTAGCAAATAAGTGATTCATTACTGCAACTTTGTCTACTCTATTGGATTTAGGAACTAGGACTAATCGAGTTGGATTTTCTTCATCACTCTCATCTCTCAAATCAACTATCATTGGAAGTTTCTTGCCATCCATTTGAAGAGCTATTTGTTCTAAAATTTTCGAACTAGAAGTTTGATGAGGTAAAGCGGTAATAACAATCTCACCTTTTTCTATCTCGTACGTTGATCTCATTCTTACCGAGCCTCTTCCTGAGCGATAGATTTCTTTAAGATCTTCTTCAGACGATATTATTTCTGCTTTAGTTGGGAAGTCTGGTCCAGGTATGATTTCATAAAGTTCATCAACAGAAACTTTAGGCTCATCCAAAATCTTAATACAAGCGGTGACAACTTCATTTAAATTATGAGGAGGTATATCTGTTGCCATACCTACAGCAATTCCTGTTGCACCATTTAATAGCAAATTAGGTAATCTAGCTGGTAACACAGATGGCTCTAATAGAGTCCCATCAAAATTACTGGCCCAGTCAACTGTCCCTTGCCCAAGCTCTTCAAGAAGGCTCTTTGCATAAGGTGAAAGACGACATTCTGTATACCTCATTGCCGCAAAAGATTTGGGATCATCTATTGAACCCCAATTCCCTTGTCCGTCTATAAGTGGATATCTCGTTGAAAATGCTTGAGAGAGCAAGACCATAGCCTCATAGGCAGCTGTATCTCCATGAGGATGGAACTTTCCAATAACATCTCCAACTGTTCTAGCACTTTTCTTATACTTTGCAGCTGAGCTTAAGCCCAGTTCGGACATCGCGTAAATAATCCTTCTTTGAACTGGCTTTAAACCGTCTCCAATATTAGGTAATGCACGGTCAAGAATTACGTACATAGAATAGTCAAGATAAGCCCTCTCGCTAAACTGACTTAGAGATTGCTGTTCAAGTTTTTCAGACATTTGCTAAATTTCCCTTGTCTTCAAGCCATTCTTTTCTATCTTGAGATCTTTTCTTAGAAAGGAGCATATCAACCATTTGAGAAGATTTATCTCCATTTTTAACTGTAAGCTGAACTAATCTTCTTGCCCCTGGAAGCATAGTTGTTTCTCTGAGTTGGGATGCATTCATTTCTCCAAGACCCTTAAATCTTTGTACTTCTATTTTTGTTCTCTTGTTTTTCTTTTGAAGTTCTTTAACTAGCTTATCTTTTTCATCATCATCTAAAGCGTAATGAACATCCTTACCTTGATCTATTCTATAAAGAGGTGGCATTGAAACATAAACTCTTCCAGCTTCAACAAGAGGTCTAAAATGTTTCAAAAAAAGAGCACATAACAAGGTGGCGATGTGTAATCCGTCTGAATCTGCATCTGCTAAAATGCAAACTTTCCCATACCTCAATCCCTCTAACTCATTACTGCCCGGTTCTACACCCAGCGCAATAGCTATATTATTTACTTCTTGGGAAGCTAAAACTTCGCTAACATCTACCTCCCAAGTATTCATAATCTTTCCCTTAAGAGGAAGAATTGCTTGAAACGTTCTGTCTCTAGCTCTCTTTGCTGAGCCTCCAGCGGACTCTCCCTCAACTAAAAAAAGCTCACCCTTTTCTGGATCATCATTAGTGCAGTCTGTTAGCTTGCCTGGCAATGCCGGTCCAGAAATAATTTTCTTTCTATCAACTTTTTTATTACTCTTTTGCCTTGCCTGAGCATTAGCAATACAAATTTCGGCAATTAACTCTCCTTCCTCAGTATGCTGATTAAGCCAGAGACTAAAAGAGTCTTTAATGATTTGAGATGATATATTTGTAAATTCTTTTGAGGATAATCGTTCTTTTGTCTGACCTGTAAACTGAGGGTCTTTTACTTTGGCAGAAATTATTGAACTACAATTTAGCCAAATATCATCTGCCGTTAATTTGACACCTCTGGGTATTAAATTCCTAAAATCACAAAATTCTTTTAAAGCTTCTGTGAGTCCTGACCTTGTTCCATTTACATGTGTTCCACCTTGAGAGGTTGGTATGAGGTTTACATAACTCTCAGATATAGGATCGGAGATTCCTTGTACCCATTGCAGGGCCCAAGTCAATCCGCCATCCTCAGAAAGATACTCCCCTTCAAAAGGATTTGAAGGAACGACTTCACCCCCAACATTTGAAGCGGCGAGATAAGACGCTAATCCTTCAATAAAACACCAAGTCTCTGAATTGCCAGTGTTTTCATCAGAAAAGGATATCTTTAAACCAGGAGAAAGTACTGCTTTAGCTTTTAAAGCTGCAGTAAGTTGAGATACAGATATTTTTGCGTTATCAAAATACTGAGGATCAGCTAAAAAAGTTACCTTGGTCCCTGTATTTTTTTGTCCTACGGTATCTATGGGCTTCAGATCTATCTTCTTTTCACTTTCTTCAAATCTAATAGCATACTTCTTGCCGTCTCTTTTAATCTCAGCTTCGAGATGAAGTGATAAGGCATTCACAACCGAGACTCCTACGCCGTGTAAGCCTCCAGAGAATTTATAATCTTCATTGGAGAATTTTGCTCCGGCATGAAGTCTAGTAAATATTAATTCAACTGCCGGTATTCCTTCATCAGGGTGAATGTCTACTGGCATACCCCTGCCATCATCTTCTACGCTTAATGAACCGTCTTTTA
>CAYVAL010000108.1:0-3609 GCA_964449395.1 uncultured Gammaproteobacteria bacterium
TTAGAATTTCTTTGTAAATATTTGTTTTTGTATTAAATAAATTAGATTTTGATTTCAGTCCTATTCTAGAAACTATCTCATTTTCTCCAAATCTCTTATCTAAATTAGAGGTATATATCTCAGGGTGCATACCTCTTTCAATGTAGTTGTGATTGGCCTGTAAAAGCATTGTAGATTTACCGGCATTCATTGATGAGTAGTTAAAGTAAAGTTTAGCCATAAGTGATCATTTTGATTGTGATACTATAGCAGCCTTTTTTATGTCCACGGAATTTGATAAAAAGCAGATCGCAGAAGACTCTGTAGAAATAACTCATCCCGAATCTTTAAGTGTTTGGGGTTTGGCGTGGCCTTCTATTTTAAGTAATCTTTTATTTGCATCAGTAGGTCTCGTCTCGATAAAAGCTGTAGGTTCGTTAGGCGCTGAAGCCGTAGCAGCGGTAGGGACGGGTCAAAGAATTTTTTGGGTTTTTCAGGCTCTATTAATGGCTATCATGGCCGGCACAACAGCTTTGGTTGCCCGAGCAATTGGTTCGGGTAATTCTTTTGAAGCGGCACAAGTAACCAGAGCTTCTATAGGTCTTTGTTTGTTAATTTCTTTCTTTACCGTCATCTTGCTTTGGCTTGGAGCAGATTTCATGATTGGCCTTTTTGGATTAGATGAGGAGTCCAGACAGCTATCTGTTGCTTATACAAAAATATTAGTAGGCTTTACTCCTGTCTTTGCTATCTCTATGGTTCTAGGAACGGCTCAAAGAGCGGCAGGAGATGCCAAAACACCTCTATATATAGGTTTGCTAACTAATATTGTTAATATAATCCTATTGCTTGGCTTAGTAGAAGGAAGATTCGGTATGCCAGAGATGGGTGTTGTGGGAGCGGCTCTTGCAGGTGGATTGGCATTTACTTTTAACTCTATCTTAGTTTTAGCTCTCTGGTTTGGCAAAAAACTTGCTGTAAGCATTGGCGAGGCAGGTTCTATGTCTTACTCAAGGTTAAGCCAGCTTTTAACAATCAGCTATCCTGCAGGTTTAGAGTCTTTCATTTTTCAATTTGGAATGCTTTCATTCTTTTGGATAGTTGCTCTGTATGGTACTGACGCGGTTGCGGCCTATAACATTGGTGTTAATGTCTTGATGCTATCTTTTACTGTCGGTAATGGTTTTGCAATAGCAGGTGCAACTCTCACAGGTCAACATCTTGGTGCATCAGATCCAGATAAAGCTTACGATTCTGGTTTTAAGGCAGCTAGATTAACTATGCTCTCAATGGGCACCTTAGGTGTTCTTTTGGCTCTTTATTCTAGAGAACTTTCCACATTTTTTATTAATGATGTCGATGTTGTTAATAAAGCTGTCATCTTCGTATGGATCCTTGGAATAATGCAGCCGTTCATGGCAATTGAATTTTCAATTGGCGGAGCCGTTAGAGGAGCTGGAGATACTAAGTCGCCACTGATAATAACTTTAATAGGCCTTGTTCTAGTGAGGGTTCCTCTCGCATTACTCTTCTATAGCTTAGGTCTATCAATAGAATGGATATACGCCACTCTTATAGCTGATTATTTCCTTAAAGGAGTACTGCTTGCTATTCGTTATAAATCACGAAGATGGATGAAAGTTCTGAATACAGATAACTGATATAATTTTTGTATGCTTAAAACTTCTATCCTCTATGCTTTATTATTCGTTCTATTGGGTTGTTCCGAAACTCAACCTTTAGAGATATCGGCTCCATCAACTCCCGATGATCTTCTTACACATACTTCTGAATTTAAAAAAGAGGTAATTGAAGTTACTGAAGGAGTGCACGTAGCGGTAGGTTACGCTCTGGCAAATGCCATTCTTGTAGAGGGAAAAGAATCCAATATTATTATTGATACTACTGGAAGTGTAGAAACTGCTCGGGAAGTAAAAGATTTATTTGATGATATTAATGATAATCCAATTGAGGCTATTATTTATACCCACAACCATGCAGATCATACTTACGGTGCTTCTGTCTTTGCAGAGGAATCCAATCCAGATATTTACGCTCACTCTACTACGGCCAAGTATATCTCAAGAGTTATTGGTATTTTGCGCCCGATAATCTCATCCAGAAGCAATCGGATGTTTGGTAATGTTTTACCTAAAGAAGAGGTTGAAAATAATGGCATAGGCCCTTTTTTAGAAATTGGCAGAGATGGCCGAAGACCAGGTTTACTTTATCCAACTAAAACTTTTTTGGACACTTTAAAATTTGAAGTTAGCGGCGTAAAAATAGAACTATTTCACGCTCCAGGGGAAACTAATGACCAGTTATTTGTTTGGCTACCTGATAAGAAAGCTTTATTTCCTGGAGATAATGTTTATAAAACCTTTCCTAATCTTTACACGATAAGAGGGACGCCATACAGGGATTTAGCTGGATGGGTAAAGAGTATAGATATGATGAGGTATCTAGAGCCAGAATATCTTATACCCAGTCATACTAGGCCATTGTCAGGAAAGAATGAAATAAGCTCTATATTGACCACATATCGTGATGGCATCCAATTTATCCACGATCAAACTATAAGATTAATGAATTTAGGGTTAGGCCCTGATGAAATTGCTGAAGTTATGGCACTTCCTAAGCACCTTGGAGATTCTCCTTTTTTACAAGAATTTTATGGCTCTCCAGCATGGTCAGCTAGAAATGTATTTTCAGGATACTTGGGCTGGTTTGATGGCAATCCATCTACCTTAAAACCTCTCCCCTTGAAGAAAGAAGCTGAGAACATAATAAAATTAGCTGGAGACTGGGAAGACTTGTTGGTAATAGCTGAAGAGTCTTATTTAGAAGAAGAATATCAATGGTCTTTGCAATTATCAGATTATTTATTGAATACCAGACCAGAGAGTAAGAGAGCAAGATTGCTTCGTCAGTCAATACTGCAGGCAATTGGAGAGTTAGAGAGCAACCCAAATTCTAGGTATTATTATTTAAGTAGTGCAGCTGAACTTGCTTTAGATTACCAGCCAAATGATATCTTACTGCCTAACTTAGAGGTCATAAGAAAGTATCCAATAGAATCGATGATGGAAGTATTAAAAGTTAGCGTCATACCGGAAAAATCTATTGATAAGAATATACAATTATTGTTCACTTTTACCGATTCACAAAAAGCCTTCTCTTTATTTTTAAGAAAAGGTGTTTTGGAGATACAGCCTTTCTTAATATCAGGCTCATCTGTACAGATTCAATCTAGTGAAGATGATTTAAAGGCAATTTTAACAGGATTAAAGAGTCTGCCTGTTTCCTTGGTAAATGGAACATTGCAAGTTGATGGCAGCAGAACAGACCTTCTTTCTTTTTTTAGCAGCTTAAGGAATTAAATATGAAAACTTATGAAGATATTTTTGTTGAATGTAGGGAAAACGTAGCGCATGTAGAAATAAGAAGACCTCCTAATAATTTCTTTGATTATTTACTAATTGAACAAATTGCAGATGCGTATGAAGAGCTAGATGATCTTTCAGAATGTAGAGTCATTATTTTAAGTTCTGAAGGAAAGAATTTTTGTGCAGGCGCAAATTTCGGTCAAGATGAGGATATGCTGGATAAATCTGTTCCCTACAAAAAGCT
>CAYVAL010000109.1:0-3607 GCA_964449395.1 uncultured Gammaproteobacteria bacterium
TGATTCAGGCTCTTCTTGTAGCTGAACAAATATCCCGCTCTTTTCCTGAGATAAAAATTGAACATATCTATAAAAAAACTTTAGGTGACGAAGATTTAAACACTCCACTCAATAAAATGCCGGATATTGGCGTATTTACTAATGACATCCGAAATGACCTTCTAAATAAAGTTGCTGATATTGCGGTACATTCTTGGAAAGATCTACCTGTAGATCTAGAGGAAGGTACGGAAATAGTAGGCACACTTGATAGAGCCGATATGAGAGATATGATCTTTCTGAAAAAAGAAAGTATTGGCAAAAAAGATCTCACTATTCTGAGCTCATCACCTAGGAGAGAAAGGAATCTATCTAGCTTTTTACCCTCGGCACTGCCATTCAAAGCTCAAATTAAATTTAAGGATGTGCGCGGCAATATTCACACTAGGTTAACTAAGCTAATCGAAGGAAGTGAAGACGGTCTTGTTGTAGCTAAAGCGGCTATTGATAGATTCATGAACAATATAAGAGAAGAATTTGAGAGTGATAGAAAATCGATTCTTGCTATGCAGACCAAGCTAAACTGGATGGTGTTGCCTTTATCTCAAAACCCCTGTGCCGCAGCTCAGGGTGCTCTTGCTATCGAAGCACGAGAGGAAGATGAAGTCGTAAAAGAAATTATTGCAAATATTTCGAACAACGAGATTTTTGATTCTGTAGAAATTGAAAGAACTATATTGAAATCATATGGTGGAGGATGTCATCAAAAGATTGGGGTCAGTCATGAAATTCTAGAAACAGGCAAGCTATTGACGGTAAAAGGTGAAACTGAAGATGGTGAAGAATTGTCTGAAAGGTCATTTAATAACAATAAAGAGGATTATTTTCATTCCGTAAACGACTCTAATTATTTTCCAAGAAATAAAGGGGAGCAAAGGTTTTTTGAAAGGAAGCCAAGCCTTGATTCGCTTGAAGCTCTAAAAAAGATAAAAAATAAAGGAATTTACGTAAGCAGGTCAAATGCTATAGAAAGCTCTAACCTTCTAGATGATTCCAACATAGTTTGGACTAGTGGAGTCGATACGTGGAAATCTCTAGCCCTAAAGGGTTATTGGGTTAATGGGACTTCAGATAGTCTTGGAGAAAATAATTCACCTGAAGAAAGTCTCTTTGAAGATATAAGCTGGCTAAAAGTAACACATAAAGACAATCTTGATAAAGATAAAGAAGTATTAGTTACTTATGAATTAAGTCCACTTGATGTTTCTGAAAGGCTTCTGGAATGCGATTATTTTTACTGGATGAGTGCAAGCTCATTTGAACTTGCTATAAAAAAATATCCCGAACTTAAAAATAGAAACCATGCTTGTGGACTTGGAAAGACTTTTAAATTAATAGAAAAGTCAGCTCCACAAGTCACTCCATTTCTAGACTTTGATAGTTGGCTTGAGGCCGTAAGAAATAAGATAAAATAAAATACCTGTTATGCCTAAGGTATAATGAGCAATTCTTTTTTTCAATTAGTATGAACGTATCAAGAAAATTTCCTCAATCAAGATTAAGAAGAACTCGATTTACTGCTTCTATAAGAAGTTTGGTTGCCGAAAATAGTCTATCCGTAAATGACCTGATACAACCTATCTTTGTAAAAGAAGATTTAGATGGAATTGAAAGCATAGATTCTCTACCGGGGATTAATAGACATGGTCTCAATGCACTGGATGCAGAAATAGAAAAGATCCAAACTAATAAAATAAAAGCAGTTGCCGTATTTCCAGTCATAAATCCCAATAAAAAGGATGATCAAGGAAGTGACTCACTAAATGAAGATAATTTAGTTTGTACAGCAATAAAGCAAATAAAGAAAAATTCTGACTTAGCAGTAATCGCGGATGTTGCTCTGGACCCATATACTTCTCATGGGCATGATGGAGTTTTAGACGAAAATGGATATGTAGAAAATGATAAAAGTCTTTCTCTGCTCATAAAACAGGCTCTAACTCTAGCTAAAGCAGGAGCTGATATGGTTGCTCCATCAGATATGATGGATGGGAGAATAGCAGGCATTAGAGAATCATTAGAATTCAATGATTTCGCTAATACAATTATCCTTTCTTATGCTGCAAAATATAGTTCAAAGTTTTATGGCCCTTTTAGAGATGCTGTGGGCTCGTCTGCCAACTTGGGTGCAGGAAGTAAAGACACATATCAAATGTCTGTTTCTAATATAGAAGAGGCATTACATGAAGTAAAAATGGATATTGAAGAAGGTGCCGATATAGTTATGGTGAAGCCTGGTATGCCTTATCTTGATGTCATTAAATCGGTTAAAGACACGTTTAAAATACCTACTTTTGCCTATCAAGTAAGTGGTGAATACGCCATGCTTAAAGCTGCAATACAAAATGGCTGGCTGGCAGAAGAAGTTTTAGAGGAATCTTTATTAAGCTTCAAAAGAGCTGGAGCGGATTGTGTTCTAACCTATGCCGCCAATGAAATAGCAATAAAGTTAAATCAGTAAAGCCTTGCCTAATAAAAAATTCATAAATGCTATAGAAAGAAAACCACAGGCTTGCCCGCCTATATGGCTTATGAGACAAGCCGGTCGATATCATGACCATTATCAAAGCTTGAAAAAGGATTATACTTTTGAAGAGCTTTGTAAAAAGCCCAGACTAGCCGCTGAAACAGCAATGGGTCCTATAAACGAATTTGATTTTGATGTAGCTATTCTGTTTAGCGATATATTGTTTCCTCTTGAGGCACTTGGTATGGACCTGTCTTACAACCCAGGGCCTCAATTTGGTCTACACCTAGACGAAGATAATGCTGAAAGCCTGCTCGTAAATCAAAACCCTATCAATTTTATGGAGTTTCAGGGCGAGGCTATAGAGAGAACTATCGAGAGACTGCCCAGTGAAAAATCACTAATTGGATTTGTGGGTGGACCCTGGACCTTGATTGCTTACGCATGCAACATTAGTAAAGATTCAAGGAATATCAATTTCAATAATTTTCAAATAGGTCTTCTAGATAACGTTATTCTTCCGCTTCTAAAAGAGAATGTGAAATTACAATTGAATGCTGGGGCTGAAGTCGTGATGATCTTTGACTCTACTGCACATCAGCTCGCAGAAGAAGATTTAAATATCTACCTAGGTAGGACCTTCAATATGTTAGTCAAAGAATTTCCTAATAAGGTTGGCTACTATGCAAAAGACGGGGTTAACTATGAAACTATAATTGCGAGGCAAGCTGACCCTGAAATAAACTTAGCAGGAATAGGTATAGACTCTAATGTTGATCTAAGAGATTACTTTAAAAGAACTTCAAATGGCTTCGTACAAGGTAATTTCAGTGAGCACTTCTTAACTCTCCCCCATGAAGAATTCTTGCCAAAATTAGATACCTTCATAGAACAAATGTCAGTGCTATCACCAGAAGAAAGATCGGGTTGGGTTTGTGGACTAGGCCATGGAGTTCTGAAAACAACACCTCAGGAAAACGTCAAAGAATTTGTACAAAGAATTAGGGCATCCTTTTAAAGAATGGATATTGAAGAAAAAAAATCCTTAACTTCGTCTTGGTTTAGAGAACTGAGAGATATGTTCTGTGAAGAATTTTCAGA
>CAYVAL010000110.1:0-3565 GCA_964449395.1 uncultured Gammaproteobacteria bacterium
TGAAGAAATCTTAAGAATCTCTGCAACAATATTGCAGCATCAACTTTCAGCCTTCGCTGAACTAGGAAGACTTGAAGAAGTTATAGAAGAAAAAGAAGAGGCCAAGATAGATCCAATAATGCTGAGACCAGTTGATGAATTAGAATTAACTGTTAGATCAGCTAATTGCTTAAAGGCTGAAAATATACACTACATAGGCGATCTAGTTACTAGAATGGAATCTGATTTATTGAGAACACCAAATTTAGGTAAAAAATCTTTAAATGAGATTAAAGAAGTCCTTTTATCCAGAGGTTTGTCTTTAGGCCTCATTCTTGATAATTGGCCACCAGAAAACAATTAATAAGTAAAAATGAGACACAGAAAATCCGGAAGAAAACTTAATAGAAACAGCCCTCAAAGAAAGGCTTTAAAGAAGAGCTTGGCAATTTCTATCATTGAACATGAATCTGTAAAGACAACGCTAGCTAAAGCTAAAGAAATAAGAGGCTTTTTAGAGCCTTTAGTAACTTTAGCAAAAGAAAATACAGTTGCTAATCAGAGACTTGCTTTCGCTAGACTGCAATCAAAAGAAGCAGTTGCTAAGCTGTTTGATGAATTAGGGCCACGTTACAAAGAAAGGCCGGGTGGCTACTTGAGGGTTATTAAGCGCGGATTTAGACCTGGAGACAAGGCTCCTGCAGCTCAAATAGAATTTGTTCAAGAAAATAATACTGAGATAGACGAAGAAGAGGTTGTTTCAGAAGAAACTGCTTAAACTTATAATTCCTGTTTGAGATGTTTCCCTGTATGGGAATTTTTAATCATAGCTAATTCTTCTGGTGTTCCAGCAGCAATAATCTCACCGCCTTCAAATCCTCCTTCTGGTCCTAAGTCTATTATCCAATCAGAAGTTTTGATGACGTCCATATTGTGTTCAATTACTACCACAGTATTGCCATTATCACGTAGTCTTCTAAGGACTTTTAAAAGCAACTCAACATCAAACATATGAAGTCCCGTAGTAGGTTCATCAAGGATATAAAGAGTATGATTTGAAGCACTTTTAGACAATTCTTTAGCTAATTTAACTCTTTGAGCTTCACCCCCCGATAATGTCGTAGCTTGCTGCCCAAGTTTTACGTAACCTAAACCGACATCCGATAAAGTTTCTAATTTTCTTTTTATTGACGGGATAGAGTCAAAGAATTTCAAAGAATCTTCAACAGTCATATCTAAAACTTCATAGATATTTTTTCCTTTATATTTAATATCTAATGTTTCTCTATTGTATCTATGACCATCACACACATCGCATTTAACGTATACATCAGGTAAAAAATGCATTTCTACTTTAATTACCCCATCACCCTGGCAGGCTTCACACCTACCTCCCTTAACATTGAAGCTGAATCTACCAATCTTATAACCTCTTGATCTTGACTCTTGAGTTCCAGCAAAAAGCTCTCTTAATGGCGTAAAAAGACCCGTATAAGTAGCAGGATTAGATCTAGGTGTTCTACCTATAGGGCTTTGACTAATTTCAATGATTTTATCTATATCCTGTAACCCAGAAAGTTTTTTATATGGTTTAGTTTCTTTCTTTTCAGCTTTTGATATCTGATTTGAAATAGCTGGTAGGAGAGTTTGATTAATTAATGTAGATTTCCCTGAACCGGATACACCTGTAACAGATACAAAAAGGTCCAGAGGCAGATTTAGGTCAACAGATTTTAGATTATGACCACTAGCACCGTTTAATTTAACCATTCGATCTTTATTTACGGGATTTCTTTTCTTAGGTACATCAATTTTTCTTTTTCCAGACAAGTATTGTCCGGTAATAGAATCTTTTGATTTGGCTATTTGAGATGCTGTTCCTTAGGCACATATTTTTCCTCCATGCACTCCTGCTCCCGGACCTATATCTACAATATGGTCTGAAGCTTTCATAGTCTCATTATCATGCTCTACAACAATGACTGTATTACCTAGATCTCTTAATTTCTTTAATGTTTTAAGAAGCTTCTCATTATCTCTTTGATGCAGCCCAATAGATGGTTCGTCTAAAATATAAGTTACACCTACAAGGCCAGCTCCTATTTGACTTGCTAGCCTAATTCTTTGTGCTTCTCCACCGCTTAAACTTTCTGCACTTCTTTCTAACGTAAGATAATTAAGACCAACATCAATTAAAAATTCTAATCTTTCATTAACTTCTTTTACTATTCTTTCAGCAATTTCTTTCTTTGATCCTTTTAAGTCTAAATTTGAAAAGAAATGGAAAGCTTGATCAATTGTATAGGAGGTTATTTCAGGTAAATTAACATTTTCTAGAAAAACATTTCTGGCTTCTTTTCTCAGTCTAGTTCCAGTGCAAGCCTTGCAAGAAGCCAAAGAAATAAGTTTTGATAAATTGTCTCTACTCCAGCTTGATTCTGTTTCCTTGTACCGCCTATCGATGTTGTTTAAAACTCCTTCAAAGGGAAAGATCCTTTCTACAAGACTTCCTCTTTTATTTCTCCAACTAAAGTTTACAGGCTCACCATTACTCCCATTTAGGATAAGATCTCTAATATCTTTTGTTAGTTCTTCAAATGGTGTTTCTAGAGAAAAGTTATATTCTCTTGAAAGGCATCTAAGCAAATGAAAATGGTAGCGATGACTAACATCCCAACCCACTATCGCTCCCTCGCTTAAGCTTGCCGATGTTTCGTGGATTAATTTCGAAACATCTACATATTGCTTAACACCTAGCCCTTCACACTCAGGACATGCACCAGCTGGATTATTGAAGGTAAATAGACGTGGCTCTAATTCTGGAATGCTGTACCCACATTCACTACAAGCCATCTTAGAGCTGTAAGGAATATCTTTGTTTTCTTCTAATAAAAAAATTATTAAATTACCATCGCCAAGATTGAGAGCATTTTCTACCGATTCAGCGAGTCGTAATTGGAAATTTTCATCAATTTTTTCTGGAAGCACTAATCTATCTATTATGGCTTCGATAGAATGTTTTTTATTTTTATTTAATTTCGGGCTGTCATCTACATCAACACTAATACCGTTAACTCGCATCCTTACATATCCTTGCACCTTAAGCTCTTCAAAGACATGCAGATGTTCTCCCTTTTGTTCTTTAATTAATGGTGCAAGGATCATTAATTTTGTATTTGAGGGTAGTTCTAGTATTTTGTCACAAATCTGATTTGCTGTTTGACCTTCAAGGGAGAGATTATGATCAGGACAAATTGGAGTTCCAGCTCTTGCAAATAGAAGTCTCAGATAGTCATAGATTTCTGTCACTGTACCGACAGTTGACCTGGGGTTATGTGAAGTTGTTTTCTGTTCAATAGATATGGCAGGGGAGAGACCTTCTATGTGATCAATGTCAGGTTTCTCCATCATTGAAAGAAATTGTCGTGCATATGCAGACAGAGATTCCACATATCTTCTCTGACCTTCGGCATAAAGTGTGTCGAAGGCTAGGCTAGATTTACCGGATCCAGATAAACCTGTAATTACAACTAACTTATCTCTAGGGAGGTCTATATTTATATTTTTAAGATTATGCTGTCTAGCA
>CAYVAL010000111.1:0-3544 GCA_964449395.1 uncultured Gammaproteobacteria bacterium
TCGCCCAAAAACTCCAATCTTTCATTATTATCTTTTGAGAGACTTTTGTGAGTTAAAGCAAGTTCAATAAGATCAGGCTCATTAAAAGAATAACCAAGAGCAGAAAGTAAATCTTTCATTATAAGATCTTTTTGTTCCTGGTTAAGCTTGGTAAGGTTGAGAAAGACTCCCAGTGCATCCATATATAATCTGCTCTTCCAATTAAGTATTCCTCAGAGAAATAACCCCAAGCTCTGCTATCAAGACTATTATCTCTATTGTCCCCGATAGCTAAATATCTTCCTTCTTGAACCTTCCATTTGTGTTGAGCGTATTCAGCTAAACCTAATGTTCTTATTATATGAACGCCTTCATCAATAGTTTCTTCAATTAAATTTTCTGAAGCGTTTGAAGCAGATATTGTATGTTTTAATTTTTTTCCATTGATCCAAATCTCGTAACCTTTTATTTCAACTAAATCTCCAGGGATGCCTACAATTCTTTTAACAAATTTAATACCAGAAGAAGTACATCTGCTATCTTGGAGGCTTTTAAACTTTTTTAAAAAAAGCTGACTTTCTGGTGTAGTTAGAGTTGATAGATCAGGTCTTGCCTCTATTGGTGTTGTATCGCAAAGTGTATGGGGTGGAATAAAAACGGCGACTTCATTTCTTTTCGGTAGATTGATGTCAGTTAAAAGGAAATGTGTTCCTGGGAATTTTAATCCGTAAGCATGTTTATTAACTAGAACAAAATCACCCACTTGCAAACCCGGAACCATGGATCTGCTTGGAATCTGATAAGGCTCATAAGCAAAAGATCTAATACAGGTAATGACAAGTAAAATAAAAAAATAAGATTTACTCTCTTTTCTTAATTCTTCTAGCTGGATTAATCCTCCCAAGATCCAAGAAAAAGCGGCAAAAGAAGTTGCGACAGCAAGCACAAGACCGAAGTCTAAATTTAATTTAAAAACCTGATAAAGAAATAGCAAAGCTACAAGGAACATAATAGCGCTTGTAATATCTTTTAGTTTAGATTGGCCGTTTCTTGAAAATCTAATCCATAGAATAAAACCAATTAGCTCTGTTATTAAACAAAAGATTATTGCAGTATCAAACATATTAATCCTTAACTTTCAGGACAGATAAGAATGCGTCTTGTGGGACCTCGACCCTTCCAATGTTCTTCATTCTCTTTTTTCCTTCTTTTTGTTTTTTCTGTAATTTCATCTTTCTTGTGACATCACCGCCGTAAAGTTTTGCAGTAACGTCCTTACGATAAGCTTTAACTGTTTGCCTTGAAATTATCTTAGCTCCAATAGCTGCTTGAATAGCTACATCAAATTGTTGTCTTGGTATCACTTCCTTTAGAGCTTCAGTAAATTGCTGTCCTTTTATATTCGCTACAGTTCGATGTGCCATATAAGCAAGGGCATCAACCTTATCACCATTCAGAAGAACATCTAGTTTAATTACGTCGGACTCTTCATATCGATCTAAAGAGTAATCTAAAGAGGCATATCCTCTGCTAACAGATTTCAATCTATCAAAGAAATCCACAACAATTTCACTCAAAGGTAAGTCATAGGTGAGTTCAACTTGCCCACCAACATACCTCATATTTATTTGTTTACCACGCCTATCGTTACATAGCTTCATGACTGAGCCTATGTAAGAGTCTGGTACAAGAATATTAGCTCTTGCTATAGGTTCAAGTATTGTTTTTATTTTTGATGTATCTGGTAAAGCGCTAGGGTTTTCAACTCGTCTTATTTCTTGATCTGTTGTTACTACTTCATAGGCCACTGTTGGTGCAGTAGCGATTAAGTCCATGCCATACTCTCTATTGAGCCTCTCTGAAATAATTTCCATATGAAGCGTTCCTAAAAAACCACACCTAAATCCAGCACCCAATGCTTCTGAATGCTCAGGCTCGTATTGTAAAGAAGCATCATTAAGACAAAGCTTCTCTAAAGCTTCTCTAAAAGCTTCAAAATCATCAGAGTTTTGAGGAAATAATGCAGCATATACTTGAGGATTCACTTCCTGGAAACCTTCCAAATTTGGAGTACCTGAATTAGCCTTTATTATTGTATCTCCAACCGGAGCTCCTCTAATTTCTTTAATACTAGCGCATATAAATCCAACTTGACCTGAACTTAGCTCTTGAAGATCAGTTATCTTGGGAGTGAATACTCCAATCTTATCTACTGAGTGAGTTTCTTTTCTAGAAAATATTTCTATTTTTTCTCCTTTGGCAATCTTCCCCTTAACTACTCTGACCAACGAAACAACTCCAAGATAATTATCAAACCAAGAATCTATTATTGAAGCTTGTAGAGGTTCTTCTGTCTCAACTTTTGGTGCAGGTACCAGCCTTACAACTTGCTCTAAAACCTCCTTAATGCCAGTTCCGTTCTTGGCGCTTATGGCTGGAGCGTCAGAGGCATCTACTCCAATTATCTCTTCAATTTCTTTTTTTATACGCTCTGGATCTGATTGAGCTAGATCTAGTTTATTTAAGACTGGAATGATTGTAAGACCTTCCTCAACAGCATTGTAACAAGTAGAAAGAGTCTGAGCCTCTACACCTTGTGAAGCATCAACAAGTAAAATTGCACCTTCACATGCAGATAGAGATCTTGAAACTTCATAAGCGAAATCTACATGTCCAGGTGTATCAATTAGATTGAATTGATACGTTTCGCCATCATCTGCCGTGTATTGAAGATTTACAGTTTGAGATTTTATAGTGATTCCTCTTTCTTGCTCTAATTCAAGAGTATCTAGAACTTGAGAGGTCATTTCTCTTTCTGACAGGCCGCCACATAGTTCGATTATTCTATCTGCAAGTGTAGATTTGCCATGGTCAATATGGGCAATGATAGAGAAATTTCTAATATTCATCGTTTACAGCCTAGCCGAAGTTAGGCCAGGGAGACTATTTTGACAAATTTAAGCTAAGAATTCTCTTATTTCCGTTCCTTGCTATGCCGATTGTTGAATTTCGCTCCTTGTCTATGTCAGAAAGAACATCTCGGAACTCACTTACATTAGTGATTTTTACTCTGCCCAAAGAATAAATGATATCTCCTCTTCTGATACCTGATCGATACGCAACTCCTTCAGGATCTACAGAGGTAACAACAACCCCTTCTATAAAACTTCTTTGATTATCATTGTTCTGATTTTCAACAACAATACCTAAAATATTTTGTTGAGTATTGTTGAAAGCCACGGCGGGGTCTTTAGGTAATTCTCCGACTGTAACCTGTATAGTTTTCTTCTTACCATCTCGAAGAACCATAGCATTAACTTCCGAACCAGGACGAATAGCCCCAACAGTTAGAGGTAAATCTGAGGAATAAAAAATTTCTTCTCCATCAAAAAATAAAATTACGTCCTCCTCCTTAAGGCCTGATCTCTCGGCAGGACTATCCTCAATAATTTGCGATATGAGGGCCCCTTTAGGAACTTCCATTTCTAGAGCTTCCGCGAGCTCGCTTGTTATTTCTTGTATGCTCACTCCTAACCAGCCTCTTGCCACATATCCATTTTCTTTC
>CAYVAL010000112.1:0-3536 GCA_964449395.1 uncultured Gammaproteobacteria bacterium
TAATTCTACACCCCGAAACATTGTTATCTTTTATATATCTTACAAGTGGTCTAGTGCAGTTATAGTGACCTTTTAAATGCACTTCCATGATCACATCCCAATCTGACTCTTCCATGTTGTATAAAGTCCTATCTCTAAGGACACCGGCATTATTGACAAGAAAGTCAGCGCGTCCAAATGAATCTATTGCTGTATTGAATATATTTTGTCCACCTTCGACAGTGCCAACTGAATCATAATTAGCTGCTGCTTCTCCGCCCAAAGCTTTTATCTCGTCTACAACCTGATCAGCAACTTTTCCTTCTCCGCTTCCATCTCTTCCACCTCCTAAGTCATTAACAACGATCTTCGCTCCTTCAGAAGCTAAATATAGGCATATTTCTCTACCTATTCCTCTTCCAGCACCCGTAATGATTGCAACCTTATCTTTTAGTCTATTCATGTTATTTTATTATTTTTTATTTACCCGTTTAGAATAAATCCTTTTAAGTAAAAATTCAGCTATTTATTTAGTCTCATTTGCTATATAAATAACCTTAAATTTTGGACAAAATGTAAAGCGTGACGGATAACAAACTACAAGCTCACTTAGCTAATAGATCGACTCAATTTTTTTATGGCTTTGGTTCTATTGCTGTAGGAATAAAAAATAATCTTCTCGGTACTTTCTTATTGATTTACTACAACCAAGTATTGGGCTTGGATGCTTTGACTGTTTCATTAGCTTTTGGATTGGCACTAATAATTGATGCTATTTCAGATCCTGTTATTGGAATATGGTCAGATAGAACAAGCAGTAAGTACGGAAGAAGGCATCCATTCTTGTATGCGTCCATAATTCCATTTTCCTTAGCTTACTATTATTTAATAGCAGGACCAGGACCAGGTGAGATGGATCAAACAGATCTTTTTTGGAGACTCGTGTTCTTATTAATGATCTTAAGAATTTCCATGACACTTTTTGAAGTGCCCAGAGGAGCTTTAGCTCCAGAGCTTAGTAAAGATTACGATCAAAGAAACACATTCGCCGCTTTATCAATGATGTTTGGTTGGATAGGAGGAGCGGGTATAGATTTTATAGCTCGATATTACTGGCTAGATACCTTCGTAGATTTTGATGGTTATCAAATCTTGGCTTTTTGGGGGGGAGTAGGTATTTTTATTGGTACAGCAGTAACGACTATAGGCACACATAAGAATATTCCTGATTTATATCAACCCCCTCCAAGGTCTACGAATTTTTCTACTTTCATTAGTGAAACTAAAGAAACACTTTCAAATAGATCTTGGTTAGTTTTATTTGCATCAGGTATTTTCTATTCATTATTAGTAGGCTTGGAGTCAGGAGTTGGCACATATTACAATGAGTTTCTTTGGCAATGGGAACCTAAGACTATAGCAGCCTGGTCTTTAATAACACCTGTTTGCGTCATTGCTTTAACCTTTTTTGCGCCTGTTATAGCTTATGGTAGAAATAAGAAGAAAATTACTGTCGGTATATTCTGTACCACTGTAGTTGTCGGACCTATGCCGATAGCATTTAGGCTTCTAGATACGTACTATGGAACTAGCATAATACCGCCCAACGGATCTGATGCATTGTGGTATCTCTTAGCAGTACATGGAGCTTCAATGGCTGCGTTAGGTGCTCTAGGTTTTGTTTTTATTGGCTCTATGGTTATGGACATAACTGAGCAAGTCGAACAGAAGACTGGACGGCGTGAGGAAGGATTATTAGGGACAGTAAGTTCTTTTGTTCATAAAGTTGTAGGGGCAGGAGGAGTGATGATCTCTGGATTAATATTGTCTATTTCTGGATTTGATAATCCCGATCTCGCTGATCAGCTCTATGGAGGTGAAGTCATTAATCGATTTGCGTTCATTCATCTAATGTTTTCTATCTCAATACCTATTATCTCAACTGCCCTTGTTCTTATGTACGATATTGATAGAGATAAACATAATGACCATATTTCAGATCTAGGCTATGTTAGAAAGGACTAATGTTCTTCTTCCCAATATCAGATGATAACCACAGCACAATAAGGCCCTATGTTAGCTATTGCATAATAGCTTTATGTTGTTTTATTTTTTTATGGCAAAGCACCTTGCCAACAAATCTTTACAAAGATGCAATTTATAACTTTGGTATTGTCCCTGTTGCTTTATTAGGTGATCAACCAGGTTTTATAAATCCTTATTTAACAATTTTTACGTCAATGTTTATGCATGGGAGCTGGATGCACTTACTTGGAAATATGGTTTTTTTATGGATATTTGGAGACAACATTGAAGATAGTATGGGTCACAAAAAATTCTTACTGTTTTATCTTCTTTGTGGCCTCCTAGCAGCTTTTCTTCAGGCTCTTATTGACCCTTCCTCTACCACGCCAATGATAGGGGCTAGTGGTGCTATTGCAGGAATTTTAGGAGCGTATTTAGTTCTGCACCCAAAAGCTAATGTAAATGTTCTGCTTTGGATAATTATCTTTATAACAGTTATTAAAGTTCCTGCTTTTTTGGTTCTATCAGCATGGATAATTCTGCAGTTTTTTAGTGCTTCAATTGGTTCAGGTGTAGGAGTAGCTTACTACGCACATATAGGTGGTTTTTTAGCAGGAGGTTCCTTAATTTATTTTTTCAAGCATCCTCATATAGCTTTATTTCAGCCAGGTAACTCAAGATCTTTTCAATCAAACAAATTTAATATAAATGCAGTATTGAATCTAAAAAAAGAAAGAGATTTTATGCAAGAATTTATCGACACAGCAGAAAAAAAAGATAAAAATTAGTTAATGCGCTACATCTATATCCTTTTTGGAACAATATTCATTATATTCGGTATATATACTGCTGGTATTTATTTAGATCTTTATGGTGAATTAGAAAGTCCAGGAAGTTCTATAAATTCTGAGCTTCCTAAAACTTTAGTTAATAAAAAGCTAGCTGCCCAAAAACCTTTTGGAAAAGAGAAACAAATTTTATTTGGTGATACTCATGTGCATACAACATATTCTACAGACGCTTTTTTATGGAGCTTACCAATCCTGAACGGAGAAGGACCTCATCCTATATCTGATGCATGTGATTTTGCTAGATTCTGTGCAAATTTGGATTTTTGGGTTTCAACAGATCATGCCGAGGCTCTAACACCTAGAAAATGGAAATCTATTAAAGAATCTATAAGAAATTGTAATAATGCTACAAACGAAAGCGAACCTGATTTAGTAACTTTCTTAGGCTATGAATGGACCCAAGTAGGTAATACTGCAGAAACTCACTATGGGCATAAAAATGTCATGTTTCGTGATATTGAAGAAGATAAAGTACCAAAACGCCCAATTGGAGCGGGAGGTATAGCAACAAATGGCATGAGAGCAACTATTCCGGATCAATCAAAACAAATGAGACCAGTTGCCTTGTTAGATTTTGAAAATAGGCATAGATATTTTAATTTTATAGCTTTTGCTGAAGAGTTGGGAAATGCCAAAACTTGTCCTGAAGGCATACCTTCGAGTCAGCTAGGGGACGACTGT
>CAYVAL010000113.1:0-3531 GCA_964449395.1 uncultured Gammaproteobacteria bacterium
CGCTTTTAATTATTTATTTGCAGAAAAAATAGGTGGTTTAATAGGTAAGTTTGGTGAGAGAAGGGCACTTACTTTTGAATACATAGGTCTCATAGTTGTTTTTACGGCATATGGTCTAGTTGAGAATGCAACTATCGCTGCTTTTCTGTACGTTTTAGATCATATGTTTTTTGCTCTGGCCATAGCAATTACTACTTATTTTCAAAAGATAGCAGATCCTAAGGACATGGCTAGTAATGCAGGCGTATCATTCACAATAAACCATATAGCGGCAGTTATTGTGCCAGCTGTTTTAGGACTTGTTTGGATTTGGTCGCACTCTTTAGTGTTTTATATTGGAGCAATATTTGCCTTACTTTCTTTAATTGCTGCTCAATTTATTCCCAAATCCCCTTCGCCAAATCAAGAAACTAGATTTGTATTTAAAGCAAGACCTACTGAATCTTAACAATTGATTAAATTAATTAAATACACATCTTTTTCTCTATTACTTCTTTTATGCTTGACTATCTATTCAGGTCTCTACTTTGATATACCAAGAGACGACTTAATTAAAAAATATGCCATTGGCCCATCAAAATTCCTAGAATTAAATGATGGGAGTAAAATTCATTATCGTGATGAGGGCGCTATAGATAAACCTGTAATTGTTCTACTTCATGGTTTTAATGGATCGTTATTCAATTTTGAAAAAATGGTACCTTTTCTGATTGAAGATTTTCGTCTCATTAGTATCGACCTCCCTGGATTTGGATTAACTGGTGTGGTACCTACAGATAATTATTCAACTCTGAATTCAATACATGTCATAAGCGAAGTTTTAGAAAGATTGGAAATTAAAAATTTTTCTATAGCCGGCAATTCAATGGGAGGAGGCATAGCATGGAGATATGCAATTCAGCATCCCCAAAAAATACAATATCTTTTCTTATTATCTTCCAGTGGTGTTTATAACTCGGATGAGATCAAGAATATTGAAAAAGAAACTAAAGATTCCCCTTTGGTTTGGAAATTAATGAGATCAGATTTTATTAGTACTTTTCTTTCTTACTACACCCCTAAATTTTTTGCTTCTCAAGGATTAAAATCTTCTGTTTATGATCCTGATTTAGCAACTCCAGAACTCGCCAGTCAGTTTCATGAACTGACTCTTATGAAAGGCTCTCGTGAGGCTATTCTCTCAAGATTTTCTAGTAGAAGTTACCGTAATGAGAATGTAGATATATTGGCAGCAATAAAAGCTCCCACTTTAATTATTCATGGCCAGGAAGATAATATAATTCCATTTAGCTCATCTATTAATCTACATAAATATATCAAGAACTCAGAGTTAAAAATTTACACCGAAGTGGGTCATTTACCTATGTATGAAGCTCCAGAAAATACAGCAAACGATATCAAGAAATTTACAAAATCCAGACTTTAAGACCTCCTTCTAGTTATTCTATTCCAAAGCCTATTAGCAAGGGACATTTGCAGAAAAGGTCTAACCAGTTTGTAAACAATACCTGGAATGATGCTAGAACTTCCTTTTAAAGAAGCTCTCTCAGTTTCTATTACAACTTGATCCGCTTCTATCCACATCCATGCAGGTACTTTTTCTTTAAGATGATCTAATCCAGCTCTTTTATGTGCCTCGGTTCTTACATAGCCAGGCAAGCTAACAGTAACTGAAATACCTTTTTGACTAACCTCTTTTGAAAGCGATTGCCCGTAAGAATGGATAGCTGATTTGGCTGCTGCATAGATTGAGGACTTGGGCATAGGAGTAATGGCTCCGATACTAGAAATTATCACTATTCTAGAGTTTTTCTTTTTTTCCATTTCAGGCAAGTAAGTCTCTATTAAGTCAATTACGCCGTTGCACAAAAGGTAGAAAAGATCATTTTTTTCCTTTGAAGAAAAAGATCCGGCCTCACCAAATTTCGTAATACCTGCATTGGCAACAATTAAATCAGGAGCTGGTATCAACTGGGTTAACTCTTCTATAGATTCTGGTTTCGATAAATCTTTTAAATACACATTTGTATGGGCATGATTTAATTCTAGAAGTGCTTTTTCAGCGCGAGATTTGTCATATGAAATTAGATCAAGATTCCAATCTTTTGAGGCAAGATATTTAGCATAAGCGAAACCTATCCCAGAAGAGAATCCTGTTATTAGTGCCGTTGGTTTATCTTTATCAGTATTCAATTTATTTAATTATTTTTTTAAAGGTTCATTAAATTAGTCTATAGTTTAATGAAATCTATAAAATTTATTAATTATTATGGTTACAAAAAAATTATTTAGAGAAGGTCCTTATGCTGACTTTTTTTCTCAAGGCGTATTGGCTGGTAATGTCTTAACTCTGGCAGGTCAAATAGCCACCGAAGAAAATGGAAACGTGCCAGATAACATAAAAGATCAGATGATAAGTTGTTATAAAAATATTCAACACATACTTGGTCAATTTGATGCAAGTTTAGACAATGTTATCGATGAAACTTGGTTTGTAACCGATGTTCAAGAAGTTATGGATAATGTTTCGGATCTTTTTTCAGAGAGAGAAAGAATTTACGGCTGCAAACCTGAAGTTAGTCAAACATTAGTTGGAACTTCGGGCTTGGTTTCACCAGACTTAAAGATTGAAATTAAGTGCATAGCTTATTTGGACTAGATTAAAACATTAGGGGATAAAAATGGTTTACGCTCATAGAGATGATATTTTTGATGCTGACACACATATGATGGAGCATCCCGATTGGATTCACCAATTTGCTGACAAATCTATTCGAGATAAGCTAGAGCCTATAGCTGAGGGTGATAAAGATGTGCACTTACGAATTGATAATGCCATTAAGGGTTTTGAAGAAAGACAAAACTCACCTGATGTTCTAGAGAAAGCAAAAAAAGAATTCATGGGATGGAAGCACAAAGGCTGGGACGGCTTAGGAGCTTTTAATGCAGAAGAAAGAAAGCTAGCCAATGATCTTCTTGGTTTTAAGGCTCATCTAGTTTTTCCTACTAGCGCTTTTGACCAAGTGCTGGCTGCTAAAGAGCCAAAGGTTATTCTGGGTGGAGTTGAAGCTCTAAACAAAGGAATGGCAGAGTTTTGCAGTGTCGATAAAAGAATGTTCGGGGCAGCTTATATACCATTTTCTCATGGCGAGGAGATAGCATTGAACATGTTGAAACAATCAATTAAACAAGGGTCTAAAGTGATCTTGATAGATACTATAGCTCCTAAAGGAACAAAAGCTTTTACTCATCCAGATTTTGATGTTGTTTGGAAAACCATACAAGATAATGACATTACTATTACTCTCCACGTTGGTGCAGATAATAGCTGGGATCCTGTTCCTTTATCTTTTTATAATAACGGCAGTGAAGTTCCTCCGCATAAGGAAGGAGATGCACCTCGTGATGCATTAGCCTATATGGGTATTTCTTACAACGCAGAACTATTTTTAGCTTCTATGATCTTCGATGGTGTTTTCGATAGGTTTCCATTGCTAAGAATTGGAGTTGTAGAGCTGGGTGCCTCGTGGA
>CAYVAL010000114.1:0-3526 GCA_964449395.1 uncultured Gammaproteobacteria bacterium
GGCCTAGTATCTGCCATCATTGCTTTTAACCTGGCATCTCTTCCAGCACCATATTCCTCAACACTACCAAAACTAGCTACATTCCAATAATCGTGTGTAAATGTAGTTGCGGATCCTGTTTCAGGCCACCACCTCCATATTCCACCTTGATAACCATAATCATCTAAGTATTTATTCCATACTTTGTCATTAGCAGGGAGATCAGAAACTGATTTTCCGTCATTAAAAGAACAAGTCCTGACAGAAGCATAAGTGATACCATCCTCTTCCCAAGCAACCTGAGGAGCCCTTACTTCAACATTCAAAGACATTGATTGACCAGAACAATTGGTAACTTTAGACCATTTTTCTTCTATTTTTGATCCACCAGCCTGCCAGTTATCCTGCACTCTACCCATTTCTTGCATAGAAGAGGTAAAGCCTAAGAACATAAAATCAAAGTCGAAATCAGAATTTGTTCTATAAACAGGCGTGAATATCCAAGCACTATAAGGTGCAGTAAAATTATCATCACCAAAATCATTCCAGTCAGAAATAACTTTCATTACATCACCCATATCTTTACCGTCAGCAAAATTACACTGAAGACCTTCCATGGCTCCAAATTCAATATGATCGTCTGCGTAAAGTGAACTTATTGCGCTTAAAAAAAGCATTATTGTTATATATATTTTTTTCATATTTTTTTATCTTATTATTTTAATTAAAAGGTCTATTTCTAGCATTGAACGCTGTATAAACACGAGGCGTATCACAACTCAATACGCTTTCAGGTCTTGGAGTTATTCCCCAAAAGGAGTCATCCTGCACTGATCCATATTCTTCCCAAGAGTTGAAGGATATGTTCAACAAAAAGTCACCTTCAAAAGAATTAGATGTTCCAGCTACTGGTACCCACCTCCAAACTCCTCCGGTATGACCAAGTTTATCCATATACTCATTCCATGCTTTGTCTGTGGCTAGTAAATCTTGAACAGTTTTTCCTTCATTTATAGAACAACTTCTAATTGCCCAAAAGGAATTCTCTCCTTCAGAGAACGTCACAGAGGGAGTTCTTGCTTCTATGGCCATGTAATAGGCTTGCGAAGAACAGTCTGTTAAAGATTCCCACTTCGCAAACGTCTCTGAAGACTCTTCAGCAAACCAAGAATCTTGAACTATACCCATATCCTTATGGTTATTGGTAAATCCAACCCAACCAACATCGAATGCCACTTCATCTCCAGACCTTAAGAAAGGGGTTAAGTAAAAACCGCTATAAGGTACTGGCCAGTTTTTATCAGCATAAGGATTCAGATCATCTTTCATAAACGAGACCAAATCATTAAATGTAACCCCTTCTTTATAATTGCATTGATAACCTTCCATACCGTAAGTAGGAAGGTGGTCATCAGAATATAAATTACTAAAAAAGAACGAAAAAGTAAGGATTGTTATTAAATTTATTTTTTTCATACTCTACTCGAAGTCCTTAGTGACAAACTGTTCTAAATCAGAAGCAGAATCATAAATTTTTGCATTGAATAAGAGCTTACTTGCTTTCCATTCCACTATTCCATCCATAGTCTTTTGGAATCTTAGAACACCTTTATTTGTAGCAATTTGATCTTCCCATGATTCCAATTCAGCTATTGATTCATATCCTACTGTTAATAAATGAGTCACTTCATCTGCACCAAAGGCAACAGCTGAAAGTCCAAATTGGCCTGGGAATTGACCTTCAGTATCGGAGTCTACTCTTTCGAATGCTTTAATTACTTTTTCTACATTAGAAGGTGATGCATTGAACTCATGTATTATCCAGACAGTATCTTTATTTGAAGGTGTTCCATAAGTTTGAACAAAAGAATTTAATCTATCAGAAACATTATCAGAATTATTTGCCAGAACACTAAAGAACTTTTGTCCTTCTTTGCTGGCTCTAGAAGCCGCCATCCATCTCGTATGCTCGGTAAGACTCGGTTGCAATACAGCAAAAAAATGAGTTGCCTTGCTATCTCCGTTGGCCATATAAGCATTCAAATGCAGAGAACCTTTAAAATTCTTCTTGGCAAAATCTGAAGCCATAAATTCATCGGTTGCCGCTACTATTTTTGCAGCGGATTCAGAACTATTTGCTTCTATCTCATATTGAGTCCATATAGGATTTGAGAAAATTACTGCACTTGAAAGCGCAATAAAAGTTATTAATATTTTTTTCATTTGTTTTCCTTGTCTTAATTACTATAAATAACTTCACAATTTAGAAGCCATTCATATTCAGGAGTTCTTAAAGTATCAAAGTCTTTCATGGCCTCAGACATCCAGCCAGAGCTCCTTGCCCCTAAGAACAGGCCAAGTCTTTCCATACTGGGTGCTTGAACACTTGCCATAACCATACCAGCCCTATCTCCTGCTCCAGAAGCAGAGAAAACAGCTATTTCAACATCTGCAAATCCATTATTTGCAGCAGCAGCTTCCATTGCCTTTACTGCTTCAACATAATCATTAGCATTTGAGGGTGTCGACAATAAATTATATTGTGCCGTTATCTGCCCCGCAGTACTGACCTGAGAAGTTTGTTTTAGCACTTCATAAATATCTCTTCTTTCAACTGAACGTTTTTTGGAAATCTTACGTATAGCTCTAGCAGTATCCGCATCATTACCAGGAATAGATGACATGGTTGCCGCGAGTGTTGGACCCAAGTTCCATACGTAATGATTGCCTTCCTGTTCACCTCCCGAAATTGGAGAACAAATACCAGATGAAGCTACATTATCCCCCCAAGCATTTGCAAATAGAGGTGTATTATCTTTTAGCCATGTTACGTATTCATCTGCGTCATCAGTATTGATAGTGATTACACTCAATCCACCTTCAGCATTTATTGTTAATGTGAAAATACTAATTATCAAAATTTTAAATAATTTATTCATACCTTACTTCCTAGTTAGACGTGCGGGCCGCTTTAACTGTGTAAACAGCTCTATTGCTGCAAGTCATCAGGTCACCATAAATAGACTGCATGGCTTGATTGCCACCACCATTTACGGCCATATCTGCTGCCCTGCCCCAATCAGCTAAACTGTCTGAGCCAGTTCCCCAAAGAAAATCAGCAGTAAATCTTGACGGTATACCAGATCCGGGCCACCATCTTCCAGCTCCTCCAGAAGAGCCAGTTGATTCCATGTATGCATTATATTTTTTATCAGCTGCAAGAACCTGATCTCTGGTTGTTCCTTCAGTTAGGTCACACCACATTAAAGTAACTACTCCATCATCGCCTGAATCAGATCCGCTTCTAACGTTTTCATAACCCCAATTTGTATGGTCATAACAAGGAGAAACTTTATTGAATTCTGCTTGTAGTTTTTGTCCTTCAGGTTTTGCCATATGCTCATCAGTTTTAAGCATCTCTTCCCATGTTGGAGAGACTCCTATCCAATAAATATCAGCAGCCTCTTCTTCACTATAATAAAAAGGTGTGAAGACCCATGAATTATATTGGGTGCCACCTTCATCAATAAAGTCATTCCATTTATCT
>CAYVAL010000115.1:0-3515 GCA_964449395.1 uncultured Gammaproteobacteria bacterium
TTATGAATGCCGCGCTCTAACCAGCTGAGCTACACAACCGTGATGCGAATTTTAGAGATCAGTTAAGGTAAAGTCGAGTAACTATTACACATTAAATCTAAAATGCATGATATCGCCGTCTTTAACAATATAATCACTACCTTCAGACCTTAATTTACCTGCTTCCTTTGCGCCAGACTCTCCCTGAAAATCAATATAGTCATCATATGCAGTGGTCTCTGCTCGTATAAAACCTTTTTGAAAATCTGTATGAATTACTCCTGCGGCTTCTGGAGCGGTAGAACCATCTTTTACAGTCCAGGCTCTAACTTCTTTTTCTCCCGCAGTGAAATAAGTTATTAGAGATAACATTTTGTAGCTTTCTCTTATCAATTTGTTTAGGCCTGGTTCATCTAAACCCATATCTTGTAAGAATTCTAGGCCTTCTTCATAGTCCAATTCAGCAATTTCTGCTTCTAACTGATTACACATAGGCAAGACAATAGAGTTTCTCTCATTCGCATAATTTATAAGCTGATTAAGTAGATCATTTTCCTCATTAAGCTCTTCAACATTCGCTACATATAAGCAAGGTTTAACTGTAATCAGACCTAATTCTCTAAAAACTTCTGGGTCTTTTATGTAGGCATCGGCATTCCTGCCCAGAACTCCTGTACTCAGTTCAGCAGATAAACTCTCAAATTTCTCTTTCTGGATGGCGATTTCTTTATCACCAGACCTAGATGCCTTTTCAAGCCTGATCAATGCATTACTTAACGTTTCTATATCAGATAACAAGAGCTCAGTTTCTACAGTCTCTAAATCTATAACTGGATCCACTTGATCATGTACGTGTGTAATATCAGGATTCTCAAAGCATCTTATGACATGAATAATCGCTTGTGTTTCCCTAATATGAGAGAGAAATTTATTACCCAAGCCTTCTCCTTCAGAGGCCCCTTTAACCAACCCCGCTATATCTACAAATTCGGTTGTTGTTGGAATTAATTTTTCGGGATTAACAATATTGGCTATTTGATTCAATCTTGGATCTGGAACAGCAACGATCCCTTTATTAGGTTCTATTGTACAAAATGGGAAGTTTTGAGCTTCAATTCCTGCAGCTGTCAAAGCATTAAATAGAGTCGATTTACCTACGTTTGGTAGGCCAACAATGCCACATTTAAGACTCATTATCTTTCTCCTCTTTTACAGTATGAAAATTCATAACAGTTTTTTGCCATCCATCTTCCATTATTCTTTCGCCTAAATCTAAATAGTTTTTTAATGTATCAATCATCTCTTCTCGATCATTTTTTGGAGCTTTTTTTAAGACATAAGAAATAACATCTTTATCTTTCCTTGGTTTACCTATACCAATTCTTATCCTTTTGAATGAGTTATCTCCTTTAAAGTGATCAATTATGTTTCTCAGTCCATTATGACCACCATGTCCACCAGATTCTTTCAGTTTTATATGGGCATTAGGTAGATCTAATTCATCATGGGCTATTAAGATTTGGTTAGTATTTAGGTTGAAGAATTTCTTACATTTTGAGATACATAAACCACTATCATTCATATACGTGGAAGGAGTTACTAGAATCAGTTTATAACTTTCTGTTTCATATTCAGCGAAATAACCATTAATTTGATTTTCCTTTTTCAGATTAAGGGAATAATTCTCACAGAGAAGGTTGATAAAATCTAAACCAGCATTATGTCGGGTGAGCGCATATTCATCTCCAGGATTACCTAACCCTGCGATCAATAGTGGTTCCATGAGGCAGTATTATAGAAAACTACTAGTTGTCGTCTTCAGTTTCAGAAGAATCTCCTGAATCACCTTCCGCATCTTGAGATTCGCCATCTTCTCCTTCTGTTTCAACAACTTCAGGTTCAATATCAAGAACTTTTGCTTCAGTTATGGAAACTACAGCTTGATCTCTATCCTCACCAAGGGCAAGAGAAGGAATTTCAACCCCTTCAGGCAAAGATAAGCCAGACAAAAATATTGAATCTCCTACATCGAGATCTGCTATATCTACTTCTAAATATTCTGGAAGATTTGAGGCTAAACAGGTTATATCAATATCATTAATTAATCGAGAGATAGCTCCACCATGCATTTTTACACCTACACAAGAGTCTTCTCCTAAGAATCTTACTGGAACAGAAATACTAATCTTAGTATCTGGATTTACTCTTTGGAGATCGGCATGAAGAACTCTTTGTGTTGCAGGGTGCCTTTGCAACTCTTTAACAATTACATTCTGCTCTTCACCTGAAATATTTATATTTAAAATTTGAGTGGCAAAACCCGGGACTTCTGATGCTTTAGATATATCCTTTTCAAGAATGGATATTCTTACAGGATCTTTGTCTCCACCATAGATAACAGCAGGAACAGATCCTTCTCTTCTTAATTGTCTGCTGGAAGATTTACCTTCAGATTCTCTACCTACCGCATTTAAATTTACTTGTTCTGACATAATTTTTCTCTCCTCTATAAGAACATGGCACTTATAGATTCCTCATTATTTACTCGCCTTATAGCTTCAGCCAAAGTAGGTGCCATGGTTACAATTCTAATTTTTTTACAACTTTGCGCCTCTTCAGAGAGCGGTATAGTATCTGTTACTACCAATTGATCAAGCTTTGATTTAGAAATTTTTTCAATTGCTTGGCCTGACAAGACAGGATGGACGATATAAGCGAAAACTTTTGTAGCTCCTTGTTCTTTTAAGGCAGCAGCTGCATTACATAAAGTTCCTGCAGTATCAGCTATATCATCTACAATTATGCAATTCTTGCCTTCAACGTCACCTATAACATTCATGACTTCAGACTGATTGGCTTCGTCCCGTCTTTTGTCTATTATGGCTAGATCAGAGAGGCCTAGAACTTTTGCCAAAGCTCTCGATCTAACAACTCCACCGACATCTGGAGAAACTACCAGATTATTCTTAGAATTGTTCTTTAAGATATCATCCCTCATAACTTTAGTTCCATATACATTATCTACTGGTATATCGAAGAAACCTTGAATTTGCTCTGAATGTAACTCGACAGTCAGGACACGATCTATCCCCGATCTTTCCAGGATATCAGCCATGACTTTAGCGCTTATTGGCACTCTTTCCGATCTCACTCTTCTATCTTGTCGGGCATAACCATAGTAAGGAATTACAGCTGTTATTCTTCCAGCTGAGGATCTCCTGAGTGCATCTACCATAATAATAAGTTCTAGGAGATTATCTCCTGCAGGCGCACAGGTTGGTTGAATTAAGAAAACATCTTTGCCCCTAACATTTTCTTCTATATTTATACTAATCTCACCATCACTGAAAGTAGTTACGTCAGCTTGACCAAGCCTAACCCCTAACTGCTTAGCAATCTCGTTAGACAAACCAGGGTTACCATTTCCTGAAAAAAGAACTAAGCCGGAACGTGAAGAATTCATCATTTTAAGTACCTAAAATTGGCTGGGGTGGCTGGATTCGAACCAGCGCATGGCGGCATCAAAAGCCGCTGCC
>CAYVAL010000116.1:0-3507 GCA_964449395.1 uncultured Gammaproteobacteria bacterium
CAATACGATTTTAGTTAGTGAGCAAGTCTGGGGTGGCGAGCAAGAAACAATCCAATTATCTGCTGCAACTGATCTTTTTTTGACTCTTTCACCTAGAGATTTTCCTAGAGTGGAATCAAAAATTAAACTTAATGATTACCTGCAAGCACCAATTGATGCAGATCAGATTGTTGGATCTGTTAATTTAATGTTAGACGGTGATTCCATTGCTTCTGTTGATTTAGTAGCTATGAGTAGTGTGACCGCATTGGGATTCTTTGGTCGCGCCTGGTCTAATATCAAATTACTTACCTACCAATTTTTGATGGAGGAATAAGCAAATTAAATGTGGGTTTTTCTTAATGGCCAAATATTAAGAGAAGACAAAGCTAGGATATCTCCCCTTGATAGAGGTTTTACCTTTGCTGATGGAGTATATGAAGTAATTCCTTCATATAATAATAAACGGTTTCTTTTTGATGAGCACTTAACAAGACTTAAAAAGTCACTTAGTAAATTATTTATACCTTACCCCCAAGTTTTAGATGAACTTAATTCTATATTGTCTGAACTTCATAAAAAAAATGGTTTCAAGAATGAATCTTTTTACATTCAAATAACTAGAGGAGTCCAAAATATACGGTCCCATGACGCTGAGTCAGCAATTACCCCTACAGTTTTTATCAATTCTCAAAATTTAGATTTAAACCCTTATAGAAATAATCCAGATAAAAATGGCTTAAGAGTAAGATTAGAGGAAGATATTAGATGGGCTAGATGTGACATAAAGACTACTGGATTAACAGGTAATATTTTATCTTCTCATGATCCTTCAAAAAATAAGGTTGATGAGATTATCTTTCATAAGAATGGAATAATTAATGAGGGGTCTAAATCCAATGTGTTTATTTTGCTTGAAGATTCTATTCTGACGCCTTCTCTCAATAAAAATATTCTTCCCGGTATAACAAGGGACTTTATTATAGAAAAGCTAAGAGGAACAGATTTCGAAGTGCTTGAGACGGAGATTAGTTTAGATCAATTCAGAAGTGCTGAAGAAATTTGGCTAACCAGCTCTACCAAAGAAATACAGCCTGTTCATTATTTAGACGACTTTGAATTGCCTAGAAAGAATTCGCAAGATTATGTTTGGTTTAAAGCTCTTAACTACTTCCATCTTTAAAAATTTAAAGCAAGTTCACGTATAGATTGCCATGGGTTTTTCCCAGAAAGGCCTTTGATTGCGGTATCAATCTCCGCAATATCCTTAAGAGAATTTTTTACTTTGGTCCTCGATGTGTTCTGAGCTTTTTTTGATAGTTGATCTAAATAATATCTTGGTCCCCATATATTCTTTGGCGAACCTTCTTCCATAACTTTATATAAATTATAAATTTCTTTTGATAAGGCCCAGAGAATTAGAGGGGGCTGAGTCCCTTCAGATTTTAGACCTTCTATAATTCTTATTGTTCTTTTCTTATCTCCAGAAATAAAAGCATTTGATAAATCAAATATTCCATAAGTTGATGCATTCGATATTGATTTTTCCATCATTTGCAAATCAATCCTTTCCAAAGGAAATAGCAATACCAGTTTCATTAGCTCTTGAGTAGTGGCCAGCAGATTTCCTTCGGTTTTTTCAGAGAGTAAATTTATGGCATCTTTATCTATTTTTAAATTTAGATCTAAAGCCCTCTTTTCAATCCATTTTGGCATTGAAGATAGAGTAATTGGTAGTTCTACAACAGAAGTTCCTTTGTCTTCTAAGGATTTAGCCCAAGCGCTTGATTGAGCTTTCCTTTCAAGTTTCTCTGCTGAAAAAATTAAAAGTTTATTTTCATCTGGCTGGGAACAATATTCTTTGATGGCCTTTGATCCTTTATTACCAGGGCCCGTTCCTATCATCTTTATTTCGATAATTTTTTTTGCACCAAATAAGTCAAAATTTTCATTGCTTGTCTCTAGAAATGACCAATCAGTATCTTTTGAAACGATGAATGTTTGTTTTTCTTCAAATCCTTCTACCTTAGCCAATTTAATGACGTGATCGCTTAGCTCAGTTATCTGAATAGATTCATCTGCAAAGAATGAGTAAATACTGTCGATTCTTTTTTCAGTTTCTTGAAAGAATCTATCCCTATTTAATTTCATTATTTTGACTTGCCAAAAAGAATTCCATATTTTTTAGAGCTCTTTTTACAAAGTTTTCTGATGTAATTTGTACTTCTTCCTCAAAAGCTAAAAGATTAGATTGATTGAAATCTATGTATCTAGAGTCACTAAATTCATGATTTATTTGATCTAAATTATTTACTGTAGCTTCATATTTAATTAGATAATCAAGTCTGACTTGGGTAGTCCTGGCCCCCAATCCGATGGATCCAACGAAACGCTCCATTTTATGATCGATAATCTTTAACACCAGGTCAGGCTCGATATTAATTTTTTGAAGACTATTATTCATAAGTACAAGTTGGCGTTCTAATTCTTTATTAAGTTCAGAGTCTTTCGATATCAATTCTATTGTTTGGTTAGAGAGTATTTTTGACTGTGTCCTTAATTCATATCCACATCCATTTAAAATAAACAAGAATAAACTTATCGATATTAGGCTTTTAAGGCTTGTGATTATTCTCATACAACTATATTGATTATTTTGCCCGGTATATAAATTACCTTTCTTATTTCTTTCCCCTCTGTATATTTAATAATCCTTTTGTTGTTTAATGCCAATGCCTTTACTTCTTCCTCAGGTGTTTCATTGCCGATCTCAATTTCAGATCTTAATTTACCGTTTACTTGGACGGCTATTTTTAACTTATCATCTTGAAGTAATTCAGCATCTGCCTCAGGCCAACTCTTATCTAAGATTAATTCGTCAGGATAAAGTTTCCACCATAAATGTTGACTTATATGAGGCGTAATGGGAGATAGCATGAGCAAAATCGATTCTATGGCTTCATGCGCAGCTCCTCTGCATTCAACATCTGAATCTGTTTCTAGGAATTCTTTCGGTATCTCATTAGATAGCTCCATGATAGAGGCAATAGCAGTATTAAAACTATGCCTTCTTTCATAATCATCTTTTACTTTTGTTAAAGTTTTATGCGTTTTTGATCTAAGATTTTTTATAGTTTCATTAGATGAATTAAATAAGTTTTGGCTTGGGACACCAGACTCTATATGTTTATTAACCAATTTCCATATTCTATTAATGAATCGATTAGCACCTTGAACGCCTTGATCAGACCATTCTAAAGATTGCTCGGGAGGGGCCGCAAACATGACAAAAAGTCTCACTGTATCAGCGCCATATTTCTCTATAAGACCCTGTGGGTCCACGGTATTTCCCTTAGATTTAGACATTTTAGAGCCATCTTTTAATACCATGCCCTGGCATAATAAATTTCTGAATGGTTCGTTGCCTTCAATTAAATTAAGATCTCTCATGCACCTATAAAAGAATCTCGAATATAGCAAATGTAAAACCGCGTGCTCAATACCACCTATATATTGATCAACCGGTAA